>CALGTJ010000493.1 GCA_937901435.1 uncultured Rhodobacter sp.
AACCGCTCACGATCCGCTTCAATACAACCGTTGCGCTTCGCTCCTGAATCCACCGATATCAGGCGGCTTCGTCGTCTTCTTTGGCCTGCCGATACCACAGCGCGGCATAGCGGCCCTCGGCGGCCAGCAGGGCTTCGTGAGAGCCGCTTTCGACGATCTGACCATCCTGCAAAACCACGATGCGATCCGCATGGACGATGGTCGACAGGCGGTGGGCGATGGTGATGACCGTGCGGCCCTCGCCCATCATCTTTAGCTCATGCTGGATATCGGCCTCGGTCTCTGTGTCCAGCGCCGAGGTGGCCTCGTCTAGCAACAGCACAGGCGGGTTTTTCAGCAGGGTGCGGGCGATACCGACGCGTTGTTTTTCGCCCCCCGACAGTTTTAGCCCGCGCTCGCCCACCGAGGTCTCGTATCCGTTGGGCAGTTGCTGGATAAAGTCGTGGATCTTGGCAGCTTTGGCGGCACCTTCGATCTCTTCGCGCGTGGCCTCTGGACGGCCATAGGCGATGTTGTAATAGATTGTGTCGTTGAACAGCACCGTGTCCTGAGGGACGACGCCGATCTGGGCGTGCAGGCTGATCTGGGTCACATCCCGAACATCTTGCCCATCGATGCGCAACGCACCACCCATCACATCGTAAAACCGGAACAACAGCCGTCCGATGGTGGATTTACCAGAGCCTGAGGGGCCAACGATGGCCACGGTCTCGCCCGCGCTGACCTTCAGCGTCACGCCCTTCAAAATCGGGCGCTCGGCATCATAGCCAAAGACCACAGCGTCCAGTTCGACCTCGCCGCCCTTTACGTCCAAGGCCTTGGCCCCCGGTTTGTCAGCCACTTCTTGCGGTTGGCCGAGCAGATCGAACATCTCGCCCATATCCACCAGCGCCTGACGGATCTCGCGATAGACTGTGCCGAGAAAATTCAAAGGCATGGTGATCTGGATCATATAGGCATTGACCAGTACGAAATCCCCGACGGTCAGGTCCCCGCGCTGCACCCCCAAGGCGGCCAGAACCATCACGATCACCAGCCCTGCGGTGATCAGCAGGGATTGACCAAAGTTCAGAAACCCCAGCGAATACGAGGTGCGCAATGCCGCGTCTTCATAGCGCGCCATGGCCCCGTCATAGCGGTTCGCCTCGCGCTCTTCTGCCCCGAAATACTTTACCGTTTCGAAATTCAAAAGGCTGTCGATGGCCTTTTGGTTTGCGTCCGTGTCCTGATCGTTCATCTCTTTGCGGATCTTCACCCGCCACTCGGTGACCTTGAACGTAAACCAGACGTAAAGCGCGATCGTCACCACGACGACCACAAGATACCAAATGTCGAACACCAGCGCGAGGATCACGCCGATCATCAAGAGTTCCAGAAACAGCGGCCCGATGGAAAACAGCAAAAAGCGCAGCAGGAATTCAACGCCCTTGACGCCCCGCTCGATGATGCGGCTCAGACAACCGGTTTTGCGCGCGATGTGATAGCGCATAGACAGGCGGTGAATGTGTTGAAAGGTCTCAAGCGCCAGTTGGCGCAAGGCGCGTTGGGCGACGCGGGCAAAGAGGACATCGCGCGATTGCTGAAATCCGGCCGACATCAAGCGCGCCATGCCGTAGGCGACCGTCAGGCCAACCGCGCCGATCATCAGCAACCATGCGTCACCGCGGCTTTCGTTCGCCAGCGAATCCACGGAGGCCTTGTAAAGAAACGGAGTTCCCACGGCGACCAGCTTGGACGCCAGCAGCGCGACCAGCGCCCAGACGACGCGGTGTTTGACCCAGGATTGTCCTTCTGGCCAAAGATAGGGGGCCACGCGACGGATGGTGCGCCAGCCACTTGCCCGCGCGGCGGCGGCTTCGTCGATCTGAGATTGCTGCTTCATGGGTTCCCTGCGCGCATTTGATGCTTTCACTTAGGTCGCGGACGCGGGAATTGCCAGCCGAGGCATGAAATTCGTTTCGACTGCGCGGCGCGGCCCGATCTAACAACGACCGACCGCTTGCCTCAAACACCTGCCCAAAACCACACCGAATGTACGACGAAAATTCACATCACCCCGCCAGATTTGATCCCGCCGCCGAATCCCGCCCCCGAAGGCTGACAAACGCGTCATATTGGGACAAAAACACCTGCCCCGTCATCTCTGACAGGAAATGGGCCCGTTTCAAACGGTCCATCACTGGCCCCTTTACCTCTGACAGATGCAGGGTCACCCCCATATCTTTCAGCCGCTCATTGATCGCCTCAAGCGATTCCAGCGCGCTCAGATCGACCTCATTCACCGCAGAGCACATCAGCACCACATGCTTGATCGCCTTGTCGCGTGCGAGGCGGTCATAGATATAATCCTCCATAAAGCGCGCATTGGCGAAATAGAGGCTTTGATCGATGCGCAGGCTGACCACATCGGGCAATGTCTGCACCTCATGGCGCAGAATATTGCGGAAATGTTGCGTGGTTGGAACCAAGCCAACCTCGGCGATATGAGGCTTGGTGGTTTTGTAGAGATGCAGGAAGATCGACAAGACCACACCCGACGTCACACCCATTTCCACACCGACCCCAAGGGTCAGCAGGATCGTCGCCAGCACGGCAAAGAAATCGGCCTTGGAATAGGCCCAGCTACGTTTGAGGATGCTGAAATCCACAAGGCTCAGCACCGCGACGATGATCGTTGCGGCCAGCGTTGCCTTGGGCAGGAAAAAGATCAGCGGTGTCAGAGCAAGGGCAGCGATGGCAAGCCCCACGGCGGTGAACGCCCCGGCAGCGGGGGTTTCGGCCCCTGCGTCAAAGTTCACGACAGAGCGCGAAAATCCCCCGGTCACCGGAAAGCCTCCGGTAAAGGCCGCGCCAAGGTTGGCCGCGCCCAGACCGATCAATTCCTGATCGGGATCAACGCGTTGCCGCTTTTTTGCGGCCAGCGTTTGCGCGACAGAGATGGATTCGACAAAGCCGATCACTGAGATCAGCAGCGCGGGCACAAACAGCGCCGAGACAAGATCAAAGGACAGATCCGGCAGGGTGAGCGGCGGCAGGCTTTGCGGCACGTCACCAACGATGCTGACGCCCTTGTCAGCAAGTCCAAACAGCCAAACAGACACAGTCGTGACCACCACAGCCGCCACAGGTCCGGCCTTTGTCGCGATATCAGCCGCGCGCGCGCTGACGCCCATGCGACGCAGCATCGGCTTCATACCCTTGCGCACCCAAAACAAAAACCCCGTGGCCGCGACGCCGAGACCAAATGTGATCCAGTTGATCTCTCCCAGATGCTCCCACAGGGACAAAACGAGGTCCAACAGGTTATGACCCTCGGCCTTGATCCCCAGAATATGTTTGAGCTGACTTGCGGCGATGATCACACCAGAGGCGGTTATAAAGCCCGCAATCACCGGATGAGACAGGAAATTCGCCAAAAATCCCAGCCGAAACAGGCCCATGGCCAGCAGGATCGCCCCCGACAGAAAGGCCAGCGTCAAAGCGGCAATGACATATCCCGCAGTGCCCTGATCGGCCACATTGCCCAGCGTGGCCGCCGTCATCAAAGAGACCACAGCCACAGGCCCCACCGCCAGCGCGCGGCTGGTGCCAAAGATCGCGTAGAGGATAATCGGCGCAATCGATGCGTAAAGCCCCGCCTCTGGTGGCAGACCCGCCAGCAGCGCATAGGCCAGCGATTGCGGGATCAGCATGATCGTCACAATCAGCGCCGCGAGCATATCATTGGAAAAGGTCGCGCGGTCATAGCGGCGACCCCAGTCAAGGACGGGTATGTATTTTTGCAGACTTGTGCGCATCTTGGGGCGGCCTTCAGAGAAGAGAGACGGGCAAGATCAGACTTGCCCGCGCATATGCCTCACAATTGAGAGGTGTTTAGTTTCGCAAGGTTACTCTGCCTTGGCGGGCAGCGGTTCTGGCTTGGCCATCCACTCTCGCCCCTTCAGCATCGCCTGCCAATAGATCGGCGGCAGCATCTTTTCCTTGAGGAACCACGCCGCACGGCTGGGTTTGGTGCCATCGATCAGCATCTTGGGAAAGCTGGGCAGCATCACGCCGCCATAACCGAACTCTGCCAGCACGATCTTGCCCCGCTCGACCGTCAGCGGACAAGAGCCGTAGCCATCGTATTGCGCCACGGCAGAGGCACCGCGCATGTCGGCCACGATATTGCCTGCCACCACAGGCGCCTGTTTGCGTGCGGCGGCGGCGGTCTTGGCGTTTGGCGCGTTCATCACATCGCCGATTGCCCAGATGTTGTCATAGGTCTTGTGGCGCAGGGTGATCTGATCCACATCAACCCAGCCCGCCGCGTCGGCCAGAGGCGAGTTGCGGATGAAATCGGGCGCGCATTGCGGGGGGCAGACATGCATCATGTCAAACTCCACCTCAACCCGCTCGACCGGCGTGTCGGGTTTTGACACATCAAACCACGCCTTTTTCGCAGCGCCGTCCACCGCCACCAGATTGTGAAAGAAGTTCAGCGTAGCGTCATATTTCTTGATGTATTCCATCAGGGCGGGCACGTAATCCTTGACCCCGAACAGCACCCCGCCCGCGTTGTTGAACTGGATGTCGATGTTCTTGAGCACGCCACGGCGGAACCACGCATCCCCCGACAGATACATCGCTTTTTGCGGCGCACCGGCGCATTTGATCGGCATGGGTGGCTGGGTAAAGATCGCGCGGCCCTCTTTCAGGCCCTTGACCAGCTCCCATGTGTAGTGCGCAAGGTCATAGCGGTAGTTCGAGGTGACACCGTTCTGGCCCAGCGTCTCTGACAGGCCCTCGATCTTGTCCCAATCCAGCTTCAGCCCCGGACAGACGATCAGGCGCTTATAGCCAAGCTTGCGCCCACCTTCGAGAATGACGTCACTGGACGCAGGATCGAACCCGGCAACGCTGGCCTTGATCCATTTCACACCCTTGGGGATCAGCGATCCCATGGTCTTGGCGGTTTGCTGCGGCTCGAAAATACCGCCGCCCACCATGGTCCAGCCGGGCTGGTAATAGTGGATGTCGGCAGGGTCGATGATGGCGATCTTCAGCGCCGGTTTGCGGGCCAAAAGGCTGGCGGCGACGGAAATTCCGCCAGCCCCGGCCCCAATGATCAAGACTTCGAAAGGGGTTTGGGTCGTGCTCATTGCTCTGTCTCCGTCCGTGTCGTTCTCTCGGCAAGGGCCGTATTTGCAAGGGCCGCGTTCGCAAGGGTCGTCGAGCGCGCGCCAGAGCGGCAATAGGCCAGCACAGGCTTTGGCAAGGCCTGCATCGCCTCGCCAAAAGCACTTACCTCAAGCGGACCCATCTGACCGGGGATAATCGGGATATAGCGCGCCTCCAGACCGCTGGCCTGCGCCGCACTTGCAATCTGGGCAAAGCTGGGCTGTTCGGGGGCCTCGTCATCGGGTCGGTTGCAGATGATTGCGCGGTAGCCCCTTGTTTTCAGGTCTTGAACATCACTAGGGTCAATCTGCGCACAGACCGACAGGTCTGCGCTATAAGCTGTTATATCCATTTATCTTCTTTCAGATCAGAGGGCGTTCAGAGGCACTTTGAGCATGGGATTGCCATCCTTGTCCTTGGGCACTTCGCCCGCGCGCATGTTCACCTGCAACGAGGGGATAATCAGCTTGGGCATATCCAGTGTGGCGTCGCGCTCTGTGCGGAACTTGATGAAATCCGCGCGCGTCTTGCCGCCGCCCACATGGATGTTGTGGGCTTTTTCCTCGGCCACAGTCGTTTCCCACGCGATATCGCGTCCGTTGGGACCATAGTCGTGGCACATGAACAGGCGCATCTCATCCGGCAGGGCCAGCAGTTTCTGGATGCTGTCATACAACTCTCCGGCGTCGCCGCCGGGGAAATCGGCGCGTGCAGAGCCGCCGTCGGGCATGAACAGCGTGTCGCCCGTAAACGTCGCATCACCCATCACATGCACCATACAGGCAGGCGTATGGCCGGGCGTGTAGATCGCGAATGCCTGCATCTCGCCGATCTGATAGGTGTCGCCATCCTTGAACAGCGCGTCAAACTGGGATCCGTCGCGCTGGAACTCGGTGCCTTCGTTGAAGACCTTGCCAAATGTGTCCTGCACGACAAGGATCTTTTCGCCCACACCGATCTTGCCGCCCAGTTTTGCCTGAATATAGGGGGCCGCGCTGAGGTGGTCGGCGTGGACATGGGTCTCGATGATCCAGTCCAGCGTCAGGCCGCGTTTTTCAATCTCGGCGATCAGCGCATCGGCGTGATCATAGGTGATCCGCCCGGCGGCATAGTCGATGTCCATCACGCTGTCGACGATGGCGCAATGCGTGCTGGCCGGATCCTTGACGATATAGCTGATCGTGTTGGTCGCCGGGTCGAAATGCGCCGACACATCAGGTTTTGTTTTCATATCAACGGGGTAAGACATTGTTCTTTCTCCGATTATTGATGGGCATGACCGGGGGTCACAGTTTACAGGTCTGAATGCCCAGAACCCGGTACAGCAGGCAGAATTTTGTGGCCGCCGTGCCAAGCATCACAAGACCGACCACAACAGAGATCACAGTGGCGGGCATGGACTGTACCATATTCGTTGCAAAGGGCAGCGCCACCAGCACAAGACCAAGGATAAAGCGGGCGATACGGTCGATATTTCCTACGTTCGATATCATCTTTTCGACTCCTTCGTTAAAGCTTCATTATCCCTATACCTTTTGAGCCGTCCGGTCGGTGACATTGTCACCAAGCCAATGAAAGTTTCCCTAATTCTGCCCTGCAAGGGCCTCTATCTGGCTGCGTTGCAGGAAATTCACCGCCCCGCGCGCCTGTTCGATCCAGCCACGCCGCTGGAATTCCTGAAGCTGGCGAGAGATCACCTCTCTGGCTGTGCCCAATTCGACCGATAGCTTTTGGTGCGTGGTGGCGACGTGGTCCTGTCCGGCGGACAAGGCCAGCAGTTTTTGCGCAAGGCGCACGTCGAGCCGTTGAAAGGCGACCTCGTCGATCATCAGAAACAAATCGGTGATCCGCTTGGAAAAGGCGGCAAAGACAAAGTCGCGAAAGCTTTTGGACCCGGCGACCAACTCGTCAAACACCGCACGCGGGATGGCGGCGGCTTGCACCACGGTCTCGGCGATGCCCTCGGCGGAATAATCCTGATAGGCCAGCAGGCTGGCGGTGGTCAAAACACAGCTTTCGCCCGCGTGGATACGATACAGCACGATCTCATGGCCCGTCTCTGACACCTGTTGGACGCGGACCGTGCCATCCAGCAGGAACAGCATGTTTTCGGGCGACTTTCCGGGGCCAAAAATGGTCGCGCCCTTGGGCACATCGACCACCGCACTGCGCGCCAGCAACAGATCCTTTGTCGCGCGTTCCAGCCGGGCCAGCCCGGCAAAACGTTCGACCCATTCTTGCGTAGCAGCATTCGTCATGCGGTCCTCGGATCAGGTTTTGTGTGTTCTAGCGGCGCGATGCGATCCAGTAACTGATCTCTGTTATGAGCGATATCGGCGATGGTCAGATCGTCCAGCACCGCCATAAAGGCGCGCGTCGCCTCCTGGATCTTGCGCGACAGCTTGCAAATCCCAATCAGCGGGCAGGTGTTCTTGTCCGGGTTGAAACATTCGACAAGGTCAAGTGGCCCCTCTGTCA
>CALGTJ010000494.1 GCA_937901435.1 uncultured Rhodobacter sp.
GACGCCAGGTTTTCAACCTGGAAAGAGGGGTTCGATTCCCCTACGGGCTGCCACCTTATTTCAAAAATATAGTGCACCTCAGGGACTTAGTTGGACCTGCAGATTATGCTGCCGAAAATTTGCAAAACATGTTGCGCTTGGCACTATCTCCGAACGTCCATGCGAAGACCGGCATCATATTCTGGCAACATCGCGTCCACCTTCCTCAATGATCTTGGGGCAAAGGCCGGTAAGCGTTTGGTCTGGAACGCCGCCAGGGAGGCAAAGAGCGCAAGAACCTGCAAGTGACGCCCTGCACGGCGGCCGGAACAGAGGCTCTCACAGCAGCTTTCCAAGTTTCGGCACTTGATCGTTCATTCACCGATAGAAACAAGCCTTAGCCCAAGACCGACAAAGCCTGAAACTCTGTTCGGCAGACACCCGGAACCTGTGCAGGCCAGCGCGACACGAAAACCTCCCGCTGGATGGCGTCATCGTCCGCTGACCGTGCGGGATTTCGTTTTCTATTTCTGAGTTTCGCGCTATTCATCTCGGAGTTGTGTTCCGTGTTTTAACCAGTAGCAGTGGTAATGAGTGCAAGCGTCGAAGACTTCATAGGGCACTGGTCCAAGTCCGGTGGCAGCGAAATGGCAAATGCCCAAAGCTTTGCCAACGACCTGACCGTATTGCTTGGGGTGCCAAAGCCAAAACCCGCCACGAGCGATGGCCAGAACGATGACTACCGGTTCGAGCGGCCGGTAACATTCACCCATACCGGGCGGGTGAGGCGCGGACGGATCGACCTCTACAAGAAGCATTGCTTTGTGTTGGAGGCCAAACAGTTCAGCGACGCTGGCCGCACCACGGATCAGAACCAACTCGCCCTGCTGACCGAGGACGGTTCCCCCCACAGACAAGCCGGGCATGGGGCCCGAGGCACCGCACGGTTCGATGACACCATGCTCAAGGCCCGCAATCAGGCCGACAGTTACGCCCGCGCTGTCAGCAAAGAGGACGGTTGGCCGCCCTTCCTGCTTGTCGTCGATGTCGGCAATGTCATTGAGGTCTACGCCGACTTCTCGCGCCAAGGGCAAGGCTACAACCAGTTTCCGGACGGCAACCGGTATCGGATCACGCTTGACGATCTGCGCAACGACGACACACGCACAATGCTGGCCGCGATCTGGGACGATCCCTATTCGCTCGACCCATCGCTCAAGGCCGCGCGCGTCACCCGGGACATTGCCGCCCACCTGGCCGAGCTTGGCAAAAGCTTCGAAAACCAGGGGCACGACAGCATCACCGTCGCCCGTTTTCTCATGCGCTGCCTTTTCTCGATGTTCGCCGAGGATGTGGAGCTGATCCCCAAGGACAGCTTCACCGACCTCCTGCACAAGCTCAGAGGGCACCCGCAGGACGCCGAACACGCCCTCGCCGGTCTGTGGGAGGCTATGGACAAGGGCGACTTTGCGCACGCCTTCATGACCAAGGTCAAACGCTTCAACGGTGGGCTGTTCAAGGACCCCTCTGCCCTGCCCCTCAACACCCTGCAACTGGGCCTGCTGATCGAGGCGGCCGAGGCGGACTGGAAACAGGTCGAACCCGCGATCTTCGGCACGCTCCTCGAACGCGCCCTCGACAAACGCCAGCGGCACAAGCTGGGCGCGCATTACACGCCACGCGCCTATGTGGAACGGCTGGTCACGCCCACGATCATGGAGCCGCTGCGCGAGGACTGGCGCAATGTCCAAACCGCCGTGCAGCGCCTGACCGCGGACGGCAAATCCGGTGACGCCCTGCAACTCGTCCGCGACTTTCACACAAGACTGTGCGAGATCCGCGTGCTCGACCCCGCCTGCGGGTCGGGCAACTTCCTCTATGTCGCGCTTGAGATGATGAAGCGGCTGGAGGGCGAGGTGACCGCGCTCATGTCCGAACTGGGCGAAACGCAAACCAGTTTCATCACCGTGGACCCGCACCAGTTTCTGGGGATCGAGCTGAACCCATGGGCGGCGAATGTGGCCGAGTTGGTGTTGTGGATCGGTTATCTGCAATGGCACTTTCGCACCTATGGCACCGCCGCCCCGTCCGAGCCTGTGCTGCGCGACTTCAAGAACATCCACCAGGGCGATGCCGTGTTGGAATGGTCCGAACGGACCCCGCGCATCGACGACACCGGCACCCCTGTCACCCGCTGGGACGGCGTGACGACCATCCGCCATCAGGTGACGGGGAAAGAAGTGCCAGACCCCGACGCCCGCATCGCCGTCTATGACTACGCCAAACCCCGCGCGACCAAATGGCCAGAGGCAGAGTTCATCGTTGGTAACCCGCCCTTTATCGGGGCCTCACGGCTGCGCGACAGTCTGGGCGATGGCTATGTCGAGGCGCTGTGGAAGGCCTATCCAAAGATGCCGCAAAGCGCGGACCTTGTGATGTTCTGGTGGGAAAAGGCCGCCTTGGCGGCGCGGAGCTGGAACCCCAAGACCGGCAAGGGTACCCGCCGCTTTGGCCTGATCACCACGAACAGCCTGCGCCAGACCTTCAACCGCCGCGTGCTGGAACCACATCTGAACGATCCGAAAAAGCCGCTCTCGCTGCTATATGCGATCCCTGATCACCCTTGGGTGGATAGCGGTAAGGGTGATGCAGATGTTCGGATCGGTATGACCGTGGGGGCGGCGGGCAATCGCGCGGGCGGTTGCTGACCGTGGCCAGCGAGAGCCGCGAAAAGAGCGAGGCGGATGGACGTGCGGTGACCTTTGACCACCAGATCGGCAAGGTTTTTGCGAATTTGCAGATTGGGGCGGATGTGGCGGGGGCCAAATCGCTTCTGGCGAATGAAAAGCTGGCGACCCGTGGGGTGATGCTTTTCGGATCAGGCTTCATTGTGAGCCAAGAGCGCGCCCGCGAACTGGGCTTCGGATCAGACGAATTCGCCAACCATGTTATTAAGCACTATCGAAATGGGCGGGATCTACTTGCGACCTCAAGAGGCGTGATGGTCATTGATCTCTTCGGATACAATGAACAGGAACTTCGCAAGCAATCACCGGGCATCTACCAAGACGTGAAAGACAATGTTTGGCCTGAACGGTCCCAGAATAATCGCAAGTGGAGACGGGAGAACTGGTGGCTTTTTGGTGAGCCGCTAAGCACGTTTCGGCCTGCACTTGAGGGCTTGCAGCGTTTCATTGTTACGGTTGAAACTTCAAAACACCGGACATTCCAATTCTTGGATGGTCAGGTGATGCCTGACAACAAATTGGTGGCATTTGCACTTGAGGACGCCGCGAACCTTTCGGTTCTGAGCAGTTACGTCCATCAGTGTTGGTGCCTCGCTCAAGGCACGGTTCTGGAAGATCGTCCTGTTTACCCAAAAACACAGTGCTTCGACACATTCCCCTTCCCAGACCTCACCGACCCGCAACGCACCCATCTCCGCCAGCTTGGCGAAGACCTCGACGCCCATCGCAAGCGGCAGCAGGCAGCGCACCCCAAGCTGACCCTGACCCAGATGTATAACGTGCTGGAAAAGCTGCGCGCGGGCGAGGCGATCGAGGGCAAGGACCGCGAGATTTATGACCAAGGCCTGATCGGTATCCTGCGCGACCTGCACGACCAGATCGACGCCGCCCTGGCTGAGGCCTATGGCTGGCCCGTCGACCTGAGCGACGAAGACATCCTCTTCCGCCTCGTCGCCCTGCTGCACAAAGCACGTCGAACCTTCCTGCTGGTGGCAATAGCCCAAGGGCAATGAGCGGAGATAATTCTACTCCGCAGCCAAGGCTGGATACCAACAAAGGTTATGAGCCAAACAAGACTGGCTTCTTTGACAAGCTGCACCGTTCGCTTGGCGGCAAAGGCA
>CALGTJ010000495.1 GCA_937901435.1 uncultured Rhodobacter sp.
GCAGATGACTGAAATACAGGGTCAAATTCCGGTTCGTATTCCGGGGCTTATTCTGGCTGGAGGGCTGGCGCGGCGCATGGGGGGGGGCGATAAATCCCTGCTGATGCTGGGCGGCAGACCTGTTTTGGATCATGTGATTGCGCGTCTCGCCCCACAGGTTGGCCCCATCACGCTGAACGCTAATGGTGATCCCGCGCGCTTTGCCTCTTATGGTCTGCCGGTGCTGGCGGATCCTCTGCCCGACTACCCCGGTCCGCTGGCGGGTGTGCTGGCCGGGCTGAACTGGGCCGCCGATCTGGGGGCAACCCATATCGTGACCGTCGCTGCGGACACCCCGTTTTTCCCGACCGATCTGGTCGCAAGGTTGCAAGAGGCGGCGGCAGGGCAGGGCGCGCAACTGGCGCTGGCGGCCACGCCCGACCCCAAACGCGGTGTCGCGCGGCAGCCGACCTTTGGGCTGTGGCCCGTTGCGCTGCGCCATGATCTGCGCGACGCTTTGGTTGGCGGCCTGCGCAAGATTGTGCTGTGGACGGATCAACATAGTGCTGCGACGGCGATGTTTGATGTGGATACCATCGACCCCTTCTTTAACCTCAACACACCCGAGGATATGCTGGCCGCGCAAGACATGATCGGGCCAGGGACAGGGGCGGGCGCATGATGCAGGTGTTTGGAATCGTTGGCTGGAAGAATTCCGGCAAGACCGGCCTGATGGAACGCTTGGTGGCAGAGATCACCGGGCGCGGCCTGCGCGTGTCCACCGTCAAACATGCCCATCACAGCTTTGATGTGGATCATCCGGGCAAGGACAGCGACCGCCATCGACAGGCGGGCGCGTCAGAGGTGCTGCTGTCTTCGGGCAATCGCTGGGCCCTGATGCATGAATTGCGCGGCGCGTCCGAACCGCCCTTGTCTGATCTGCTGGCGAAACTCTCGCCCGTGGATCTGGTACTGATCGAGGGCTACAAGCGTGACACGCACCCCAAGATCGAGGCCCATCGCGCGGCCACGGGGCAGGCGTTGATTGCGCCCGGCGATCCGACGATCCGCGCGGTGGCCAGCGACTCGGCGCATTCCGGTCTGGCCCATCTCGTCCTTGACTGTCCGGTGTTGCATCTGGATGCGACGGTCGAGATTGCCGATTTCATTCTTGCGCAAACGGGATTGCTGACCGAGACGAAACGCGCGTGATGCAACCACCGCGCCTGAAGAACGACTGTTTTGCCCTGCCACCCGGCGTTGACTGGACCCCGGTGGACGAAGCGCAGGCCCGGTTGCGCGATTGCCTGTCTCCGATTGCACAGACAGAGCGGCTGGCCACGACGCGGGCCGAGGGGCGCTATCTTGCGCAAGATGCTGTCGCGGCGCGGTCCAATCCGCCCTGCGCCAATTCTGCGGTGGATGGGTATGGGTTTGCGGGCGGCATCGCATCGGGCGCGGTACAGATCCTGCCCTTGGTCGAGGGGCGCGCGGCGGCAGGGGCGGCATTTGGCGCGGTGGTGCCCGAGGGGCACGCGATCCGCATCCTGACCGGCGCGCCTCTGCCCAAGGGCGTGGATACGGTGGTCCTGCAAGAGGATGTGACGGTCGAGGACGGGAAAATCGCCTTTTATGGCCCTGTCAAACAAGGATCAAACGCGCGAAAGGCGGGCGAAGATGTGGCCGCAGGCGCAGCCGTGGTCCGGGCTGGGGCGCGCTTGCGGGCGGCGGAACTGGCGATCCTTGCGGCGACGGGCGTGGCGCAGGTCGAGGTCTTTCGTCCCTTGCGCATCGGCGTTTTGTCGACGGGGGACGAGTTGGGCGCTTTGGGCACGCCCCTTGCGCCGGATCAGATCTATGACGCGAATGGCCCGATGTTATTGTCGCTGGTGGCGCGTTGGGGCTATGCGCCTGTCGATCTGGGGCATGTGGGCGATGACCGGGACGCCTTGCGCGCGCGTCTGGACAGCGCGCGCGGCGCTGTCGATGTGATCCTGACCTCTGGCGGGGCCTCGGCGGGGGACGAGGATCATGTGTCGGCCTTGCTAAAGGAAAGCGGCAGTTTGCAGGCGTGGCGCATTGCGTTGAAACCGGGGCGCCCGCTGGCGCTGGGGGTCTGGGACGGGGTGCCGGTCTTTGGCTTGCCGGGCAACCCGGTGGCCGCGATGGTCTGCACCCTGATCTTTGCGGAACCCGCCTTTCGCGTGTTGGGGGGCGGGCAGTGGCGCGCGCCGCATGGCTATAGCGTGCCGGCCGCCTTTCGCAAAAACAAGAAACCGGGGCGGCGGGAGTATCTGCGCGCGCGGCTGACAGAAGGCGGCGCGGCAGAGGTCTTTGCCTCTGAGGGGTCGGGGCGTATTTCGGGACTGGCCTGGGCGCAGGGGCTGGTCGAGATTGACGACGGCGCGCGCCAGATCGCCCCCGGCGACCCGGTGCGTTATATTCCGTTCAGCAGCTTTGGGTTCGATTGAGCGTTTCGCGCCCGTGCGCATCCGGCCCAAACAAAGAACGCCGCCCCAGAGGGACGGCGCGTTACTCGTGACGGAGGGTGGTCTAAGATTATCTGCCCCAGCTGCGGACCACGCCGCAATCCATGTGGACGAAGTTTGATCCGGAATATTTTCCGACGCCGCCAGAGGCACAGGCACTTGCCGCTCTGGCCATTTGATGCACGCTGCGCGATTTCATCCGCAGATCGGCGGCCTGACCGCGCATGTGCAGAGAATTCTTTGCCACGCCAGACGAGCGAGAGCGCAACATCGCGTTGGTTTGCGGCGTGCGGTAGCCGGACAACAGCATATAGGGTTCGTGGACATCCATCAGGCCATGGGCGGCTGCCATGATGTCAACGGTGCGCATATCCATCGATTTGGTCTGGTCAGAGCGCCAGTCGCGCATGAAATAATTGATCTCGGACACGGCTTCTTTGATGTAGTCGCCTTCGATCCAGTAGATCGTGTCCATGGTTTCGCCGGTCCGCCCGGAGTACATGCGAATGCGGCGGATATCGCCCGCTCCTCGCAAGAATCCCGATGCTTTGGAAAAGGTCGGTGCCGAAATCGCTGCGGTTGCCGCAAACGCACCGAGAAGGCCACGGCGTGTTAGCCCTGTGCTTTTATTCTGTGTCATTGCTTTTCTGCGCGTCCCATCGCTTGCCACATACCGTTGTCGTCACGGCTTTTTTCTGCCTCATCCCCAGGCACGTGTTTTTTATGACACGTTTGAAATGTTATACCAAGGGTCGTTTCGGGTCTGATTTCTGTACCAACCATTCTTCGGCGGAATTCTGCCAAAATTTTGTTTTGATTTGGTTAAACCTGTGCAGATTATAAACCGTTGCAGTGTTGCGACAGTTTTGGATCTGTCGAATTTGTGAACAAACGAGCCTTGGTATAATGGAATACGCTCTCCCCCAAGATCTGCGCGACTCGCGCTTTGTCGAGAGGAACGAACGAATGAATTCTGCGAGCAAGACGCGGGTCGCCTTTTTCCGGCACACCACGTCCTTCATGTGTACGGCCCTTTTGGTGGCCGGATTTGCCATTGCCAAGCCTGCCTTTGCGCAGGTTACGCCCTTTATGCAGTCTGTGGCAGAACAGGCTGCACCTGACTCTGATATTGCGGCCTTTTACAAGGCGAACGGATATACTCCGCTTTGGACGGGCACAGGCAGTCTGGACAAGGCGCGGCGCATGGCGCTGCTCAAGGCGCTGAAATCTGCGGGCGATCATGCCTTGCCTGTCGGTTCTTACAATGTGGGTCTGCTCGAATCGAATCTGCGCCGGGTCAGCACGCAGCGGGAACTGGGCGAGATCGAGGTGGAACTGTCGCGAGCCTTTCTGAAATATGCCCGCGACGTGCAGACCGGGGTTCTGACCCCAAAGAAGGTTGACGAGGGCATTGTGCGCGACGTGCATCTGCGCTCGCGGACGACTCTGCTCGAGACCTTCAGTAAATCCACACCCGCCGCGTTCCTGCGCGCGCTGCCCCCGCAGGCCCCGGAATATTCGCGTCTGCTTAAGGCCAAGATGCTGCTGGAGCAACAGATCACCGAGGGCGGCTGGGGTCCAAGGGTCAATGCCTCGGCACTGAAGCCCGGCCAAAGCGGCGCGGCTGTCGTGGCGCTGCGCAATCGCATGATCGCCATGGGCTATCTGCCGCGCGCGGCCAGCCAGACCTATGACGCCAAGCTGCAGGTGGCTGTTCAAAAGTTCCAGCATGACAACGGTCTGGAAACGGACGGCGTGGCAGGACCGGGCACGATCACCGAGATCAACAAGCAGATCGAAGACCGCCTGCCCAACATCCTTGTCGCTATCGAGCGCGAGCGCTGGATGAATATCGAACGGGGCAAACGGCACGTCTGGGTCAATCTGACCGACTTTACCGCCTCGATCATGGACAACGAGCAGGTGACCTTTCAGACGCGGTCTGTGATTGGCAAAAACATCAGCGACCAGCGCAGCCCAGAGTTTTCGGACGTGATGGAATATATGGAGATCAACCCATATTGGAACGTTCCCAATTCTATTGCGCGCAACGAATACCTGCCACGGATGCTGTCCAATCCCGGGGCCGCCGGACATCTGCAACTGGTGGACCGCAATGGTCGTGTGGTCAGCCGCTCTTCGGTGAACTGGGGGGCTTACAGCACCAGCAACTTTCCCTTCAACCTGCGTCAGCCGCCCAGCAACGGCAACGCGTTGGGTCTGGTAAAGTTCATGTTTCCCAACCCCTACAACATCTATCTGCACGACACGCCTGCCAAAAGCCTGTTCGCGCGCGAAGTGCGCGCCTTTAGCCATGGCTGTATCCGGCTGAGAGACCCGTTTGATTTCGCCTACGAAATCCTGCGCCCCCAAAGCGTTGACCCCGTCGGAGAGTTTCAGCGCATTCTGAGGTCGGGCGCGAACACGCGGGTCAATCTGGATCAGAAGATCCCGGTTCACATCGTTTACCGCACGGCCTTTACCTCTGCCAAAGGGCGGTTGAACTTTCGGCGCGATATCTATGGCCGCGATGAAAGAATCTATAACGCTCTGTTACGGGCCGGGGTGGTACTGAACGACGTTCGCAGTTAAATCCTGTGCAAGACCCGTGGCCTCTGATGCAGGTCACGGAACAGCGCAAGGAGATGACATGAGCGGTTTCACTCTAAAAGAGATTGCCAAAGCGCTGGGTGCCGAGATGTTCGGTGACGGCGCTTTGTGCATTTCCGGGGCTGCCGAACCCGCCAGTGCGGGACCGGACGATCTGGCTTTGGCGATGGACCCGAAATATGCAGAGGGCCTGTCGCAGGGCCGCGCGCGCGCCGCGTTGCTATGGCCCGGTGCAGACTGGCAGGCGCTTGGGTTGCAGGGTGCGCTGGTCGTGCCACGGGCGCGCATGGCCATGTCAGGGCTGACAAAGCTGCTGGATCCGGGGCCAGAGATTGCGCCGGGCGTGCATCCCACAGCCGTGATCGACGCCAGCGCCCAGATTGGTGCGGGGGCGGCGATCGGGCCATTTGTTGTGATCGGGCGCGATGTGGTCCTTGGCGCGAATGCACGTATTTCCAGCCATTGCACGCTTGCGGCCGGGACACAGATCGGCGCGAATGCCCTGATGTTTCCGGGCGCCTATATCGGGCGCAATGTGCGGATCGGGTCCGGCTTTATCGCGCAGCCCGGTGCGGTGATTGGGGCGGATGGCTTTAGCTATGTGACCCCCGAAAAATCCCGCGCCGAGGCCGCGCGCGAGACTATGGGCGATGCCAGTGACGCGCAGGCGCAAGCGTGGCTGCGCATTCACTCGCTGGGCAGCGTGATCCTTGGGGACGATGTCGAGGTTGGCGCGAACGCCTGTATCGACGCGGGCACGATCCGCCCAACCCGGATTGGCGACGGCACAAAGATCGACAATCAGGTGCATGTGGCCCATAATTGCGAGGTCGGGCGTGATTGCCTGTTCGCGGGGCAGGTCGGTATTGCGGGCAGCGTCAAGGTTGGCGACAAGGTGATCCTTGGCGGCAAGGTTGGCGTGGTCGACAACATTTTTATCGCAA
>CALGTJ010000496.1 GCA_937901435.1 uncultured Rhodobacter sp.
AGGAAAAGCCCCCCAGCGCCTCAGTGATCTGGTCCAGTGTCGGGCGTGGGCCTTTGGGGCGGGTTTCCAGCGCCTCACGCATGTGGCGCAGGTGGTCGGGCATGGTGCCACAGCAGCCACCGATGATCGTCGCCCCGCAGTCGCGCGCAAGGCAGGCATAGTCGGCCATCAATTCGGGCGTGCCGTCATAGTGGATATGCCCCTCGACATATTTTGGGATACCCGCGTTGCCCTTGGCGATGATCGGCCGTTCACTGCCCTGCGAGGCAAAGCCAAGCACCGTGCGCAGCAGATCAGACGCACCGACGCCACAGTTTGCCCCATAGGCCAGCGGCGGATAGCCCAGCTTTTCGACGTTTTTCACCATGCCTTCAGAGGTCAGACCCATCATGGTGCGCCCGGCGGTGTCAAAGCTCATCGTGCCGCACCACGGCATCCCCGCCAGCCCGCAGGCCTCTGCGGCGGCTTTGAATTCTTCGGGTGCGCTGATGGTTTCGACCCACAGCACATCCGCGCCCCCCGCCTTCAGGCCCTCGGCCTGTTCGTGGAACATCTCGACCGCGATCGCGTGGGTCAGCGTGCCCATCGGGGCAGGGATTTCACCGGTCGGGCCCATCGAGCCTGCGACGATGACCTTATGACCTGCGGCATCCGCCACATCGCGCCCCAAAGCGGCGGCAAGGCGCGACAGTTCGTGAACCTGTTTTTCGGCCCCGTGCAGGCGCAGGCGCGAGGCGTTCGACCCAAAGCTGTTGGTCAGGAACAAATCGGACCCCGCCTCGACCGCGCCACGGTAGAGCGCGCGGATCTTGTCAGGCTCGTCCACATTCCACATTTCGGGCGCATCCCCCGAGGACAGTCCCATATTGAACAGATTGGTGCCGGTCGCACCATCGGCAAGGATCCAGTCACGCTCGGCGAGCATATCGGCAAAGGCAGTCAGGGCCATTCAAGAAAGCTTTCTGCAATAGCATAGCAGGCCACGCCCGATGCGCCGCCATTTGGGCCGCGTATGACAGGGCTTGGGTTATGACGCAAATTCATAAAACCGATAATCATTATGAGGAATCCGATAGGTTTTGTGCGACGATCGGGCGTGGGCGCGTGATCTGATCGCTCAGATCCACGGCGGCAAGTGCGAGGGCTGCGGGGCTTGGCGCTGCGATATATAATGGATGCCAGCGTGGTGCGAACATGGATTTGAACCGGGCAAGACCTGGCGCAGCCGTTGTCTGTTCGACCACCGCAGAGAGGCGCGGCCAGCGGATTTGCTGTGCCAGCATTGGCACGGCGGCGAGCGACACAAAGGGGCACTCCATCTCTGCGGCCTGCGAAATCGCATGGGCCAGCAGCATATGCATCGTGCCGCCCGGCGCGTCGCGGCCTTGGCACATCAGATCCAGCGCCTGTTCAGATGCGCTTTCATGCAGGGTCAGAAAGCCCACCATCTGCCTGTCGACAAAGGCCAGATAGCTGCGTTGTCCGGCCACATAATCGGGCGCAAAATGCCCCATGGAAAAGCCGCGCGCGCCCCCCTGCGCCTGTGCCCAGTCAGCGGCGATCCCGCGCATTTCTGGCACCGGCAGAAAGCCCTGAGTGGTGCGGATCTTGACGCCTGCGGCCTCGGCCTTGCGGATTTGGCGGCGCAACTGGCGGCAGGCGGGGCTGGCCAGATCAAAGCGGGATGTGTCCACGATGGCGTCACTTGCAATCCTGCGCACCGACCATCCGGCGGCTTTGGCCTGCGCGGCAAGGCGCGGGCCGCATTTATAGAGGCAAGGCACCAATAGCCGTTGTCGCGCGCCCTCAGACAGATCCCGCAGGAGCCCGGTCACATCTGCTTTGCCATGCACCGGATCGCCCAACATCACAAGGCTTTGCCCCAATGGAGCAACCAGAGCAGTGGCGCGCCCCTGTGCGGGAACCAGCGCGTGAAAGAGACCCTGCCGGATCAGCCCGGCCTCTGCGCGCGGGGCATTGTAACACAGCGCTGCCACGCCCGCCGGATGCAGATCATCCTTGTCAAGCAAACGGACCGACGCGGTCGGCCTCTTATCCGCGATCACAGGCGCGACCAGCAGCAAAAGCAGGGCGATTCCGGCGGGCAGGGCATAATAGACCAGACGAAATCCAAGGATCGCGGCCAAAACCGGGGCCTCTGGCAGGTCCGGCAGAAAGACCAGACACATCAACTCGAACGGGCCGATCCCGCCCGGTGTTGCCCCCATCAGCCCCGCGCCGAGGGCCAGCAGGAACACCGTATAGACCAGCGCAGGGGCCGAGCCGGGATCAGGCAGCAACACATAGAACACAAGCGCCGCCGCCGCCGTATCAAGGACCGCAATACCCAGCAGCGCGACTTGCGCCCGCACAGGCGGCAGGCGAAAGCGCCACATCCATCGCGGGGGCCAAAGCGAGGCAAGCCCCAGCGCGAGGGCGGCCAGCAGAACGCAACAGGCAATCGGGACACCATAGGGCAGGGGCAGTCCGGTGCTCAGCACCATCACCGCGCCCAAGACCGCCAGCAGCGGCATAAAGACCGCGCAGACCATCGCCGTGATCTTGGCCGCCGTCCAAAGGCTGTGGTCAGGCAGCATACGCCAGCGCGCCAGCGTGCCGCTCAGCAGGCCGAATCCGGCGAGTTGCGCTGTGGCGACGGCGGCGAACCCCGTAATTTGCGCCTGACCCGCAGGTGTCTGCAGTCCCAAAAGACGATGCAGGACCAGTTCCATCCGCCCGACCGCATAAAAACTGACCGCAGCCGCACAGAGCGCCACGATCCATTGGACCAGAGCAATTTGTCGCAAGGCCACAATCACGCCCTGCATATCCAGATCCGCAATCCGCTGGACCACGAGGACGCCGATGATCGCCAGAAGGGCGAGCGGCATCACCTGTTTTGACAGCAACGCGCGCAGGCACGCACGGTTGTCCCCTAACGCCAGACCGTGCCTGACACCCATATCTCACCCTCCGAAACCACCGGGATCAGGGATAAGAGATCAATCATTTAGAAAAGGTTAGGACGCGCGCAGGTCATCACGCCACCTGTCTCGCTTTTTAGATGTGTTCAGACGACAGGGCGCCCAAACACATCAACTTTGCCGTATAAAGTATTGGAAGTTCTAGATTTCGCTCATCAATTGCGCTTTGGCAACAGCCATCAGTTCTACCATCTTGGTGCGGATCGTGACCTCATCCGCCTTGGCCCCCAGATCGCCGGATACCTTGCGATAGACGTCCTCGTCTCCGGCCTCTTCAAAATCGGAATTGATGACCTCTTTGGCGTAGGCGGCGGCATCCTCTGCGGATTTGCCCAGCAGGTCTGCGGCCCAAAGACCCAGCAGCTTGTTGCGGCGGGCCTCGGCCTTGAACTGCATCTCTGCATCATGGGCGAATTTACTTTCAAAGGCGTTTTCGCGATCATCAAAACTGGACATAGGGGCATTCCTCTGGCTGCGGATGGTTTTAAAAGCATATGCCCTCGCACAGGCAAGATCGCAAGAGGGCGCTTTGTCGTCGCCGCATAGTTCTTGCGGCCAGGTTCTTGCAGCTCTTGCAGCACCGTTCTTGCAGCACTGGGAGAGTTGGCCTATAGGAGCGCCTTAATGACCCGCACCCGGCGTGTGGCGTCTTCCGGATCGGAGTTTCCATGGCACGGCGCAAGAAGATTTACGAAGGCAAAGCCAAGATATTGTATGAAGGCCCAGAGCCGGGCACTTTGGTACAGTATTTCAAGGATGACGCCACCGCGTTCAACGCGGCCAAAAAGGATGTCATCGATGGCAAGGGCGTGCTGAACAACCGCCTTTCGGAATATTTCATGACCGGGCTGAACGGGATCGGCGTGCCGACCCATTTCATCAAACGCATCAACATGCGCGAGCAACTGATCCGTTCTGTCGAGATCATCCCGCTAGAGGTCGTGGTGCGCAATGTGGCGGCGGGGTCCATGTCGACGCGCCTTGGTATTGCTGAGGGCACCCCGCTGCCACGCCCAATCATCGAATTTTACTTTAAAGATGACGCGCTTGGCGATCCTTTGGTCACCGAAGAGCATATCATCGCCTTTGGCTGGGCCGGTCAGCAGGATCTGGACGACATGGTTGCCCTTGCCTTGCGGGTCAATGATTTCATGTCCGGGATCATGACGGCGGTCGGCATCAAGCTGGTGGATTTCAAGATCGAGATCGGCCGGATCTGGGAAAACGATTTTCAGCGTCTGATCGTTGCCGATGAGATCAGCCCCGACAGTTGCCGCCTTTGGGACGTGGAAACCGGGCAAAAGCTGGACAAGGACGTGTTCCGCCGCGATCTGGGCAATCTGGCCGATGCCTATACAGAGGTCGCGCGCCGTCTTGGGGTGCTGCCGACAAATGTGACCCATACGACAAAGCCACATCTGATCAACTGAACAGATCTGAATACAACCTTAACCAGAACGGGCGCAGCAAAATTCTGCTGCGCCTCCCCATAGCGCAAATTGAAAACTGGTGCTATTCTAATGCCTATTAGACCTTAAAGGGGTGATTTAATGCGGTATTTAGCACTCGCGATTCTCTTGGCGGCACCTTTCGCAGCGGGCCAGACTGCGGCACAACCCGCAGAGTTTGACGCAGCCGACTTTGGCAAAATCGTCATTGCACCCCGGCAATCCGCCGATGGTCTGACATTTGAACAGGCCTTTGGCGATTACCAGAACGAGCCTGTGACAGATTACGGGGCCAATGGCCCCGCCGTTAAGATGGGCCGCCCGATCGGACGTCTGGATCTGCTGTATGACAAAGGCAAAACCGGCTTCTGCACCGCGTTTATTGTCGATAGCGAGCATATCCTGACCAATCACCACTGCGTTCCGGGGATGGACGGCGATATCACCGGTAAGGTCAGCGGCATTTCCGCCGCGCAGCTTGTGCTGGGTTACATCAATCCGGGTCGCGAGACGGGCGTGGATCGCTATAACGTCTCGACCACGATTGTCGAAACCAACCGCGAGCTTGATTATACGATCCTGAAGGTCTTCGGGGATCCCTCGACCAAATACGGGTTGCTGGAACTGACCGATGATGACCCGACGGATTCTGAATTCTTCTGGATCATTGGCCATCCAGAGGGCCAGTCGCAACACATCAGCCGCGAAGGCTGTGCGGCGGGCACCCCGGCGCTGTCCACTGAGGGCAAACTGGTCCACACCTGCGACACGCTTGGGGGCAATTCCGGCTCTCCGGTGATCCGGATCAAGGATCAGCGCGTGATCGGTCTGCATAACGCGGGCAACAGCCGCACCGGGTTCAACCAGGCGATCCCGATGCACGCGATCCTCAAGAACAGCAGGATCCTTCAGGCGGCGGCCAACCCCCTGACCATCGCGCCAACTCCGGCGCCCGTGCCCGTCGCGCCGCCTCTCGATCCACAGGCGGTGATGTGTCAGGCGATTTGGGGCGAGGCGAAAATACTGGGCTGCATCGGCTACGAGACCTATGCCGCCGAATGTGGCACGCATACCTTTGCCAGCCTTGCCAACCGCTATATCGCCAAGAATTGCGCCGTTGTGGGCGTGCCCACGCCCGTCAATCCGCCTGTTGTCACACCGGTTAACCCACCGCGTCCCGGCAATAACGCGGCTGTATTGACCGTAAACGCCAATGGTGGTGGCGATTACCGCGATCTGGCACAGGCTGTGGCCGCCGCACCGGCAAACGGGCGGATCGACGTCTTTCCCGGCACCTATACAACCGGCATCTCCGTCAGCAAACCTCTGGACATCGTGGGCGTCGGTGACCGCAGCCGTATCGTTCTGGAAGTGCGCAACGGCACCGCGATCAACTGGACCGCGCAATCTGGCCGCATCGCCAATCTGACCGTTCGTCAGTTGGGCAGCGGCTCTGCCGCCGTGCTGTTCAGCGGGGGGGCGGCGACTCTGGAAGACAGCGACCTGACCTCTCGGGGCCTCGCCATCATCGAAATTACAGCCGGGGCCACACCGTTCATTCGCAACAACGTGATCCACGATGGCAATGAGTCCGGGGTGTTC
>CALGTJ010000497.1 GCA_937901435.1 uncultured Rhodobacter sp.
GGCGACCAGCGCCTGAAACTCGACCAGCACCGGGCGTGTGCCCTCGATCCCGGCAAAGACAACGCTGCCGGGGGCGGGCTTGTCGCGTTCTGACAGGAACAGGGCAGAGGGGTTGCGCACCTCGGCCAGCCCGTTGCCGGTCATCTCGAACACGCCGATCTCATCGGCCGGGCCAAAGCGGTTTTTCACGGCGCGAAGAATGCGAAACTGATGTCCGCGCTCGCCCTCGAAATACAGAACCGTGTCCACCATATGTTCGACCACGCGCGGCCCTGCGATCTGCCCATCCTTGGTCACATGCCCCACAAGGATCACGGCGGTGCCGCTGCGTTTGGCAAAGGTGGTCAACTCATGGGCCGCCGCGCGCACCTGACTGACAGATCCGGGCGCGCTGTCCACATTGTCCGCCCACATGGTCTGGATAGAATCAATAATGGCCAGATCCGGGGCCTCGGCCTCTAGCGTGGTGATGATGTCGCGCAGATTGGTCTCTGTCGCCAGCTTCACCGGCGCGTCGGTCAGGCCCAGACGCTGCGCGCGCATCCGGATCTGCGCGCTGGCCTCTTCGCCGGACACATACATGCACTTTAACCCCGTGCGCGCGAAACTCGCCGCCGCCTGCAACAGCAGGGTCGATTTACCGATGCCCGGATCGCCGCCCACCAGCACGGCAGAGGCGGGCACAAGCCCACCGCCCAAAACCCGGTCCAACTCGTCAATGCCAGACCCAGTGCGCGGGGGCGGGGCCTCGACCGTGTCCAGCCCACTCAGCGGGATCTTCTTGCCGCGAAACGCGCCCAGCGACTTTTTCGCAGGGCCTGTCGATAGCGGCGCCTCTTCAACAATCGAATTCCACGCGCCGCAGGCCTCGCAGCGCCCCGACCACTTGGACGCGCCCGCGCCACATTCATTGCAAGAAAAGGTAAGAGGTTTTGCCATGGCGCGGTATTGCCTGCTCTGGCGCTTGGGTGCAACAGACTTCCATGCGGATTTTGCGGACCGGTCTGGGTCTGATGCCGCCGGATTATATCGGAGCCATGGCGCGCCAGAGTTGGGTCTAAAGGTTTTGGTAAAAGGGCAGGGATTATGTGTTGCTATTGGGCAACGACCGCGCTAGAAGCAGGTTAAGCTGTATGCTTATATTCTACGCGGGCAGCTTGCCTGATGTACAGGGTGAGTATCCCACAAAGCCGCGATGGCCGTTGCTGCTGCAGTTTTTTTTGATTTCTCTGTTCTCACGGCCTTGGCGTGCAGCAATTTACAAATTGGTAAGAAAATGATGAAAAGAACGACGGTATTCGGAGTTGGCGCGATTTTATTGGCGACAACTGGGATGGTTCAGGCGCAAAGCGTGACCTTCAACGGGGACACCACGGGGGCACCTAGATGGCAAAGGCTCTTTGGCACACCCCCTAGCGGCTCCCTCAGCGGGGCCGGCAGCAACACGCCTTATCAAGCGATCCAGATTCGCATCAGCAACGCTGCCGCTTTCGTCGCAGAGGTGACCTCTGCCGCATTCGACACGACATTGACATTGTATCAGGGTGTCTTTGACCCGACGGATCAGTTCACCAACTGGGTTGGCTATGATGATGACGGCGGCGCGGGCTTGTTGTCTCTCATAAGTAATGATCTCGATGGTCCCTATGCCGAAGGCCAATACACGATTGTTTTCTCTGGCTTTGGCAACGATGATTTTGGCGCATTCGTCTTGTTTATGGATGGTGTCGTGATCGGCTGGGGCCCAACGACCGCCCAGCAGCTGGATGAACTCAAGGCAGCGCTGGCCGATACCGGGCGCTATGACCTTCAGCTTCTGTCGTCCAACGTGCGCAGCGCTGCACAGGAAAGCCTTGCCACCAGAGACTTGGCGTTCAGCACCAAGGGCCAGTCGGGCAAGATGATGGGCAATGTCTATGCCTGGGCGAAGGTGTCGAGCCTTTACGCCGAAAGCTCGGCACTGGGGCGCACGTATCGTAGCCCACTCTTCCAGTTCGGGGCTGACTATGCCATCAATTCATCGATCGTCGCCGGTCTGTCCGTGGGCTTTGGCGATGTGTCTGCTGCCTCGACGGATGCCAGCTTTGAGGGATCGCAGACCTTGATCCAGCCCTACCTCGGTTGGAACTACGATGCCTGGCATGGCACGGTGTCAGCGGTCTACGGCAAGATCGACTATAACACGATCACCACGCTGAGCGGTGCTGCCGGGGCCGAAGGAGAAATGCTGGCCTTCAGCGCGGATGTGGGACGTGATTTTGCACTGGATGCAAACACCACCATCACACCCTTTGCCAGCATTCGAACGGGTGAGATCAAGCTGACGGCGACCTCTGGGACGCTGGCCGGGGCGGGTCTGAATGACACTGTGAATTTCACCGAGGCCAGCCTTGGCGGAACACTGACAAAAACATTTGACCACGGAGCCTTCACCTTTGGCTTAAGTGCCGACAACTACAGCACAAATGCGCCGACGGCCTTGGTGTCGGGGGTCTATGACGCCACCGGATGGAGCGCGAGCACGCGGTTTGGCTATTCTGTCAACCTGACCGATCGCACCGTGATGGATACCGCCGTCAGCATCGGTGGAATTGGCAGCGAAAGCATCAACTACGGTGCATCTGTCAAAATTGCGATGAAATTCTGATCTGGGTCTTGCGGCGTTTGGCTCACAGGCCAAGCGCCGCGCCATTATCCCTCTCGTGACCTGCGCTTTGGGTCCTTGCGCGCGGTCTGGATCGAGATCACCAACGAGAGCAAGATACATCCCGTAAACACATAAAGCCCCCATGCGGGCTCTACCTTGGCCATGCCAACACCCTTGACCACCACGATATAAAGCGCGACCAGAAACACATCTGCCATCGCGAGCTTGCCCAAAAGATGCAGCGCGCCCAGAATGCGGGGGCTGGCGAGCCGGAAATGCACCAGCGCCAGTCCGATGGTTTTCAGATAGGGCGCCATCAGGGCAAAAGCCGTCACCAGCAGCGCAAGGATCACATCCGACCCCCAAAGCGCCTGCAAGCCCGAGATCACAGAGATCTCAATGAGCCCGAACAAGGGCAGATTGATCCCCGCCCGCATCAACGGTGCGAACCATGCAAGGGGAAAGAGGATCAGCAGGGCCAGATTGGCGAGTTTCAAAATCATCTGGCTTAGCTGTGGATTGATCGTGGCTTTGTCAATCATGCTTAGCGTACGGCTTCGATCGGCCCCTCGGCCCGTCCATGAATAAACTGATCCAGATAGGGATCGCCCGAGGCATCCATCTCGCCCACAGGCCCGGTCCATTTGATCACCCCATCATGCAGCATGGCCACCTTGTCCGCGATGGCGCGCACCGAACTCATGTCATGGGTGATGGCCATGGCTGTGGCGCCCATCTCTGTGACGATCTCGCGGATCAGGGCGTTGATGACGCCGGACATAATGGGGTCAAGCCCGGTGGTTGGCTCGTCAAAAAAGATGATCTCGGGCTCGGCCGCAATGGCGCGCGCGAGGCCGACGCGCTTTTGCATCCCACCCGACAGTTCGGCGGGAAACTGATCGGCCACCTCGGGCTTCAACCCCACGCGACGCAGCTTTTCGATGGCAATGGCGCGCGCCTCGTCCTTGGGGCGTTTCATCGTGCCGCGCAGCAGGCGAAAGGCCACATTCTGCCAGACCGACAGACTGTCAAATAACGCACCGCCCTGAAACAGCATCCCGAAACGCGCCAGAAAGGCGTCCCGTTCGGCACGTGCCACATCGACGCCATCCAGAAGGATCGTGCCAGAGTCAGGTGTGACCAGCCCAAGAATAGATTTCAGCGCAATGGATTTCCCGGTGCCAGAGCCGCCGATGATCACCATGCTCTCGCCCTTGGGGATCGTCAGATTGACCCCGCGCAGAACCTTGTTGGCACCAAAGGCCTTGCACACGTCTCGCAGTTCGATCACAGCCGGACCTCTTTGGGCTTCATCTGGCCCAAAATACCTCGGGGGTCTGGGGGCAGCGCCCCCAGCCTTGATCTGAAAGACCTGGGCATGAGATCTGACACCGCCACTAGAAAAACAACTCTGTCAGCAGATAGTTCGCCGCCAAGATCAGAATCGAGGCAGAGACCACCGCATTCGTTGTCGCCCGACCTACACCCTGCGCGCCGCGACCCGAATTCATCCCATGGTAACAGCCCATCATCGCAATGATAAAGCCAAAGACCCCGGCCTTGACCAGCCCTGACACCACATCCTTGGCCACCAGAAAATCCACGGTCGTCGTCAGATAGACGGCGGCGTTGAAATCCAGCCGCGTGACGCCCACCAGATAGCCGCCCATGATGCCGATAATGTCGCCCACCGCCGCTAGCAAGGGCAGGGCAATGGTGGCGGCCAGCACGCGGGGCACGGTCAGGTATTTGATCGGATTGGTCGACAGGGTGGTCAGCGCGTCGATCTGTTCGGTCACCTTCATCGTGCCGATTTCGGCTGCAATAGAGGCCGCAACACGGCCCGCGACCATCAGGCCGGTCAAGACAGGTCCCAATTCGCGCACGATGCCGATGGCGACGATCTGGGGCACCACGCTTTCGGCGTTAAAGCGTGCGCCGCCGGAATAGATCTGCAAGGCCAGCGCGCCGCCGGTGAATAGCGTGGTCAGCCCCACGACCGGCAGGCTGAAATAGCCGATGGTCAGCAGGGCCGAAAAGAATTCACGGAAATAGAAGGGCGGGCGCAGGATATGGGACAGGGTCAGGCCCATATAGATCGCCACCTGTCCGATGGTGGCCAGCAAGGCGAGGGTCGAGCGACCAATGGCAGCAACGGGGGCGAGAAGGATCACGCCGCGCCACCTTTGTAGCGCCGGGAATAGCGGCCCCCGAGCGAGGTCAGGATTTCATAGCCGATGGTGTCCGCCGCCTCGGCCAGATCATCCACCGTTTGATGGGGACCCAGCAGGTCCAGCGTGCGAGGCAGGAAATCCAGATGGCTGATGTCCACGGTGATCAGATCCATCGACACGCGCCCGACCAGCGGGCAGGG
>CALGTJ010000498.1 GCA_937901435.1 uncultured Rhodobacter sp.
GACAAATGGATTGCAGCCATTGGTTGAACTGTGCATGGATGGCTGTTTTGCGGACACAGCCGCCTTTTGCTAACGCAGCCATTGCTAGCGCAGCATTCCTTCGCAGCTGCGGCAAGCTTTTCGCTGGGAGGCAACCGATGTCGCTAAACTGGCCATTGGAATCCATCATGAGACACCGAATTCGAACTGTTCTTTCGCCGCTTGGCATCGGAGTCGGAAAGGAGCTACCGGCTCCACACAAGCGGCAGCAGATCACCTACAATAGGTTCGCCCTCCTTCAGTCCCTGAGCCTGCCAGTATTCTGTTTGCGCGTCGGTCCAACTGCCTCGTTTTTCAAACGCTGCATTCCCGTGGGCGAAGCGCATTGTCAGACGGTTGACGGTGCGTTCAGGCGGTACGGGATTGGGGGCACCATGCAATGTATGTGAGTCGAAGATTAGGCAATCACCGGGGTCCAGATCAAATTCCTGCACGTCATAATCGATCAGATTTTCAGTGAAGTCCGGTGTGGGCTCATAGGGTTCCTGTAGTGCTGCCTTTTGTCCGGTGCCGGCAAAGCTGAGAGGCATGAATTTGCGTCCCCATTTGTGCGAGCCCTTGAGGAATACCACGCCCTCACCCTGACGCACGGGTTCAAGTCCCATCCACAGTACACACCATTCGCCGCTGACATCGAAATAGGGATTGTCATGGTGCCAGGGCGCTCTGTTCACCGCGCCGGCCTCTCGCACCAGCCAATTGTCAGTCACGAGTGCAACGGAACTGGCCTCCATCGCTTCGCCCGCAAGTTCCGCCGCTGGGGAATTGAAGATGAAATTCTTCATGTGGATATTCTCGCGCCAGATCCACATATCCGTGCAGTAGGTGCCCGGATTGGTGTCTTTGGAATAATCCAGATACATCGGTCCCGGATTGGCGCGACCAAATTCAATTGAACTTCGAACTTCGTCCAGCCATTCCTGCGAAAATGCGTTTTTGATTCGAACCACGCCGTCGTTTTGATAAGCGGCTCTGTGTTCTTGGGTCAGCATTGTGTGCCTTTCGGTGAGTGTTATCACTTTATAATAAGGTTTTCAGGTGTTGTGGCGGTCAGCACTTCGGCACCATCTCCGGTGAGGATGACCGTGTTTGAGATGAAATAGTCGACAACATCCGTGTTGGTGAACCAGCTGTGGGCGTGAAACACCATGCCCACCTCCAGCGTGCGCTCCGATCCGGGGAACAGGCTGGTCACCATTGAACCACCTGTCCAACTGGGTGGGAATCCGATGCCCACCATGTAGCCGCAATGATGCCGTTCGTAGCCTGCCAATCCGCCGCTTGCCGCAACCTCGCGCCAGGCGGCATATGCATCGCCTGCCTTGCCGCCTACTTTCAATGCACCGCAAATTGCCTTCATGCCGTCCATGGCCAGCTCTGTCGATTTCTCAGCCCCTTCCGGCGCGCTGCCAACATACACCAGTCGGCCCATGGGAGCCTGATATTTGCGGTAGGATGCTGCATTTTCCAGAAACACCGCATCGCCATTTCGGAAGGTTTCGCCGCGCCAGGTGGTATGCTCTTCGCCCAGACGTGTGGTTGGGCGAATGAACGGGCCAAAGCCGGTCGGTTCGCTGCCCTCCAGGGTAGACACTCGCATGTATTCGGCAGCGATTTCATAGTCTGTCGCGCCGTCGCGGATCACGTCAATACAAGCGCTCATACCCAGATCTGCAGCCCTGGCGGCCTTTCGAGTGTATTCGATCTCTAGCGGGGATTTTGCCTGCCGCAGGTTGTCGACCAGACCGGACCCGTCCACCCATTCGATGCCCTGTGTACGTGCCAATATCCCTTCGGCATGATGCAAATGTAAAAACAGGCTGCGCCGTTCGAGCGCGACGCGTCCACCGGACAGGCCCAGGTCTTTCATCGCTTGCACGACATAATCAGACAGCTCTTCGTGGTCCTGATGGCCGTAGAAGCGGGCGTTTCTCACTTGATTGTCAAAGGTGATCTTTTCCATTGCCCGGCAGGCCAGTGCCATCTCGCCATCACGGTTTACAATGAGAACATGAGCCGCAAAGAATCCCCAGTGGTCCATTCCAGTCAGATAATAGATGTTTTCGGGAGATGCGATCACAACCCCGTCTAGATTCTGCTTGGCCAAGGCGGTCTTTACCCGGTTGATTCGACGGTCCAGTTCGTCTTTGGGGAATGGGGCATGTTCGATCATCTGTATCTCCACACTTAAGTTGATTTCTCAAAATCGACCATTGAGGTATACCAATAATTAGTCAAGTGACATTTTATGACGATATATTCCCAGTATTTCCTTACTTAATGAGATTTTTATGTTTGTGTTATTTCATATTTCTCTATAAGGTATACCAATTAACCATATATCGGAAAAACAACTCAG
>CALGTJ010000499.1 GCA_937901435.1 uncultured Rhodobacter sp.
TTTCATAAGGGGTCGCGCCCCGTATTCGCCACTGAAAGATTTATCGCGGCCCGCAGGTGAAAACTCGCGGGCCTTGGTTGTGAAAAAAGGTTCTGGAAAGACGGAACCGCAACGGACAAAGGATACTCCACTTGGCACGTATTGCTGGGGTCAACATCCCCACTGGTAAGCGCGTTCTGATCGCGCTGACTTACATCCACGGCATCGGTAACACGACGGCGAAAACCATCTGCGAAGCTGTCGGCATCGACCACACCCGCCGCGTCAACGAATTGAGCGACGCAGAAGTTCTGCAGGTGCGCGAATACATCGACGCCAACGTCAACGTCGAAGGTGATTTGCGCCGCGAAGTTCAGATGAACATCAAGCGCCTTATGGACCTCGGGTGCTACCGTGGCCTGCGTCACCGCCGTAACCTGCCTGTGCGCGGTCAGCGGACACATACCAACGCACGCACACGCAAGGGCCCCGCTAAAGCCATTGCTGGCAAGAAGAAATAAGGGGGCTTGATTAATGGCACGTGAAAAAAGAGCTCCGAAGCGCAAAGAGCGTAAAAATATTGCCGCTGGTGTTGCGCATGTGAACAGTTCGTTCAACAACACCAAGATCCTGATTTCCGACGTTCAGGGCAATGCAATTGCATGGTCCTCCGCTGGCACGATGGGTTTCAAAGGCTCGCGCAAATCGACGCCTTATGCCGCTCAGATGGCCGCAGAAGACGCAGGCAAAAAAGCACAAGAGCACGGCGTGAAAACGCTCGAAGTCGAAGTGCAGGGCCCCGGTTCGGGTCGTGAAAGCGCGCTGCGCGCTCTGGCTGCCGCTGGTTTCAACATCACCTCGATCCGTGATGTGACCCCAATGGCGCACAACGGCTGTCGCCCTCCAAAGCGTCGCCGCGTTTGAGTTATCATTGCTCCGGGTTGCGTTCGCGCAGCCCGGAACCGTTTCTTGACTACCTCGGGACGTCGCCTGTTTCTGGACATGAACAGGGGACACGAATGGAGGCACTAGAATGATCCATAAAAATTGGCAGGAATTGATCAAGCCAACACAGCTTGAAGTCAAGCTGGGCAATGATCCTGCGCGGCAAGCCACCGTTATCGCAGAACCGCTAGAGCGTGGCTTTGGCCTGACGCTGGGTAACGCATTGCGGCGCGTGCTGCTGAGCAGCCTGCAAGGTGCGGCGATTACCTCGGTGCAGATCGACAACGTATTGCACGAGTTTTCGTCCATCGCCGGTGTGCGCGAAGACGTGACAGACGTGGTGCTGAACCTCAAAGGCGTTGCGATCCGGATGGAAGTCGAAGGGCCAAAGCGCCTGTCGATCTCTGCAAAGGGTCCGATGGTTGTCACTGCTGGCGACATCAGCGACAGTGCCGGGATCGAGATCCTGAACAAAGACCACATCATCTGTCACCTCGACGATGGCGCCGATCTATTCATGGAACTGACCGTCAACACCGGCAAGGGCTATGTCGCCGCTGACAAGAACCGTCCTGAGGACGCGCCAATTGGCCTGATGCCGATCGACGCGATCTATTCTCCGGTGCGCAAGGTCAGCTATGACGTTCAGCCGACCCGCGAAGGTCAGGTTCTGGATTATGACAAACTGACGCTTAAGCTGGAAACAGACGGCTCTTTGACACCTGACGATGCCGTGGCCTATGCCGCGCGGATCATTCAGGATCAACTGTCGATCTTCGTCAACTTTGACGAGCCAGAGTCAGCCACACGTCAGGACGACGACGACGGTCTGGAATTCAACCCGCTTCTGCTGAAGAAAGTGGACGAGTTGGAACTGTCTGTCCGTTCGGCAAACTGCCTGAAGAACGACAATATCGTCTACATCGGCGATCTGATCCAAAAGACCGAGGCGGAAATGCTGCGCACGCCGAACTTTGGCCGCAAGTCCTTGAACGAAATCAAGGAAGTGTTGTCGGGCATGGGTCTGCACCTTGGCATGGATGTCGAGGAATGGCCGCCAGAGAACATCGAAGATCTGGCCAAGAAATTCGAAGATCAGTTCTGATCTTTGCACTCGACGGGCGGTCTGCGCCCGTCGATGAACGACCCGGGCGATAAAGCCCCAAGGAGAGTCGGCGACACGCATCGCTGGCCGGACAAAGCAAAATCGCCCGTAGAGGGCACCTATCGGAGATAAAGACATGCGTCACGCAAGAGGTTACCGCCGCCTGAACCGCACCCACGAGCACCGCAAGGCGCTGTGGGCGAACATGGCCGGCTCGCTTATCGAACATGAGCAAATCAAGACAACGCTGCCAAAGGCCAAAGAACTGCGCCGGATCATCGAAAAGCTGATCACGTTGGGCAAACGCGGCGATCTGCACGCGCGCCGTCAGGCCGCCAGCCAGCTCAAGCAGGACGCCTATGTGGCGAAACTGTTCGAGGTGCTCGGGCCCCGTTACGCCGAACGTCAGGGCGGCTATGTGCGCGTTCTGAAAGCAGGCTTTCGTTACGGAGACATGGCACCCATGGCGATCATCGAATTCGTTGATCGTGACGTTTCGGCCAAAGGCGCTGGCGACAAGGCCCGCGTCGCAGCCGAGGAAGCCGCTAAATAAGCAAGACTTTTTCTAATGACTTCAAAACCCGTCGGTTCTGCCGGCGGGTTTTTCTTTGCCCTTCCCTCTGTGCCGCTCAAAGCATACCTTTCCAATATGTCCGACCTGTTTGACGCCCTGCCAGCCGACAAACCCGCCGAGGGCCCGCGCCCTTTGGCGGATCGCTTGCGACCGCGCAAATTGTCAGACGTCATCGGGCAGCAGCAGGTGCTAGGGCCCGACGCGCCATTAGGGGTGATGCTGGCGTCCAACTCTCTGGGGTCTCTGGTGTTTTGGGGACCGCCGGGGGTCGGCAAGACCACCATAGCCCGACTTTTGGCCGACGAAACCGACCTGCATTTTGTGCAGATCAGCGCGATCTTTAGCGGGGTTGCGGATCTAAAGAAGGTGTTTGAGTCCGCCAAAATCCGTCGGCAAAACGGGCAGGGGACATTGCTGTTCGTCGACGAGATCCATCGTTTCAACAAAGCCCAGCAGGACGGGTTTCTGCCCCATATGGAGGATGGTACGATCCTTTTGGTCGGGGCGACCACGGAAAATCCCAGCTTTGAACTGAACGCAGCGTTGCTCTCACGCTCGCAGGTTCTTGTGCTGGAACGTCTGCCTCTGTCGGATCTGGAACGACTTGCGCAACGGGCCGAGCAGGAATTGCAAAAGGAACTGCCCCTGAACGGCGACGCGCGTGAGGCTTTGCTAGAGATGGCGGATGGAGACGGACGTGCGCTGTTGAACCTGATCGAGCAGATCGGCGCGTGGAAGACTGATGGCAAGCTGGGGCGTGACGCGCTGGCCACGCGGTTGATGAAACGCGCGGCGCAATACGATAAATCGGGCGACTCACACTATAATTTAATCAGTGCCCTGCATAAATCGGTGCGTGGCAGCGACCCGGATGCGGCGCTGTATTGGTTCGCGCGGATGCTGACCGCAGGAGAGGATCCGCGCTATCTAGCGCGGCGGATTACGCGCATGGCGGTCGAGGATATTGGATTGGCCGACCCTCAGGCGCAGAGCGTCTGTCTGGATGCGTGGCAAACCTACGAGCGGCTTGGTTCGCCAGAGGGCGAGTTGGCGTTGGCGGGGGCGGTGACCTATCTCGCGCTCGCCCCGAAATCCAACGCCGCTTATGTGGCCTACAAAGCTGCGATGAACGCCGCCAAGAAAACCGGGTCAGAACCACCGCCCAGGCATATTCTGAACGCGCCGACGTCGTTGATGAAAGAGCAGGGCTATGGGGATGGCTATGCCTACGACCATGACGCCGAAGACGGGTTTTCGGGTCAGAATTATTTCCCTGATGGAATGAAGCGCGGTGTCTATTATCAGCCGGTCGAGCGTGGGTTCGAACGCGACTTGAAAAAACGGCTGGATTTCTTTGTGAAACAACGCACCAAACGGCAGAATGGTTGACAAGACAGGTCTGGCGCGAAAGAGAGCAGGGATGATTTTGACGCTTTCACAGGTCGCCCTTGGCGGCGCGATCGGGGCCTCGTTGCGCTATGCCACGGGGGTTGCCGTAATGCGCATGATGGGGCCGGGGTTTCCCGTGGCGATCATCACGGTCAACGTCTTGGGCTCATTCCTGATGGGCGTTTTCGTGGCCGTCGCGGCGCATCGGGGACTGACCTATCTGGCACCTTTCGTGATGACCGGGCTGTTGGGTGGCTTTACCACGTTTTCGGCGTTTTCGCTAGAGACGGTTACTTTGATAGAGCGCGGCCAGTTCGGGCCCGCCTCTTTATACGTGGGTCTGTCAGTGATCCTGTCTGTCGGGGGTCTGATGCTGGGCCTCTGGATCGCGCGAGGGATTTTCGCATGAGTACTGTGATGAATATCAAGGTGGGCGAGGACGAGGCCGAGCAGCGGCTGGATCGCTGGTTTCGCCGCAAGTTCCCCCATATCAGTCAGGGACGCGTCGAAAAGATGTGCCGCAAGGGCGAAATCCGGGTGGATGGCGGTCGGGTCAAGGCTGCAAGCCATGTGACACCGGGCCAGACCGTGCGTGTGCCGCCGATACCGGATGAGGCGGATAAAGAGCGTTTTAAATCATCTACTTACGTTTCGCCCGCCGATGCCAAGATGATGGAGGCGGCGGTTCTTTATAAAGACGACCATATCATCGTTCTGAACAAGCCCGCCGGTCTGCCGTCGCAAGGGGGCAGCAAGCAGACCCGCCATGTGGATGGCCTCAGCGAGGCGTTGCGCTATGGCTATGAGGACAAGCCACGGCTGGTGCATCGCCTGGACAAGGATACCTCTGGTGTTTTGGTCATGGGGCGCACACAGCGCGCGGCGAGCATCCTGACGGCGGCGATGCGGCACCGCGAAACGCGCAAGATCTACTGGGCGGCGGTCGCGGGTGTGCCCCATCCCAAGATGGGCACGATCAAATACGGGTTGGTCAAGGCCGCTGGGCACGGGGCCAAGGGCGAGGGGGAAAAGATGATCTGCATCCATCTGCGCGAGGTGGACAGCACGCCGGGGGCCAAGCGTGCGACGACGGATTACGCGGTACTGTCGGCGCTGGCGACGCGCACGGCCTGGGTGGCTCTGGTGCCGATCACTGGGCGGACGCATCAGTTGCGGGCACATATGGCAGAACTGGGTCACCCGATTATTGGCGATGGCAAATATGGTGGCTCGGGTCAAGAAAACATGGGCGACGGATGGGGTGCGCAACTGGGCGGGGATGTCAGCAAAAAGCTGCACCTGCACGCGCGCTACTTGCGAATTCAGCATCCGGTGACAGAGCGCGAGATGACCTTTATCGCGCCTCTGCCGGAACATATGGAACGGACGTGGGATTATATGGAATGGCGCGCGCAGGATGTGCTGACCGATCCGTTTGAGGATGTTGAATGAGCGATTGGACGGTCAAGAGGTTCTGGAAAGAGGCCCGTGCTGTAGAGGCTGCGGATGGATACGCTGTGGAACTGGACGGGCGGCCTGTCCGCACGCCTGCCAAGGTTGCGCTGGTTTTTCCGACGCTGTCCTTGGCGCAGGCGGCAGCGCAGGAATGGGACGCACAGCAGGGCGAGGTTAACCCCGGCACCATGCCCGTGACCCGCGCGGGCAATGCCAGTATCGACAAGGTCGCGGTGGCGAAGTCAGAGGTCATCGAGATGCTGGCGGCCTATGCGGACAGCGACCTGATCTGCTATCGCGCGCCCCACCCTGACGAGCTGATCGAGCGCCAGAACGAGGCGTGGAATCCTCTGCTGGACTGGGCCTGTGACACCTATAGCGCGCGGCTTTTGACCGTCATCGGCGTGGTCCATGTCCCCCAGGACGAAGACGCGCTGCGCCGGTTGTCTGCGCCTCTCTATGACATGACACCCTTTGAAATCACCGCCATGCACGACCTGATCAGCCTCAGTGGGTCACTGGTGATCGGGCTGGCTGCGGCGTCAAACCAGTGGTCGATCGAAGAGCTTTGGCGCCTGTCGAGAATCGATGAGGCCTATCAAATCGAGCAATGGGGCGTGGATGACGAGGCCCAAGCGCAGGTAATGATAAAAGGACGCGCCTTTCTGGATGCGGCACGTTTCTTGCGTTTGGCGCGAGAATAAGCGCGTCGTTCCGGTGACTTAACGTCACCCTGACAAAGGCGTTTTTCTTAGGGAAAACACGTTGTTTCTGCAACAGCAGCCTTGACCTTTGGGGCGGTATTTGCCCACAATTGAGGCACTGGGGGGGCGCTGCCCCTTCGCGTTCTCACAAGCCGATGATAACATCGGGGTCTGCCAGATCAATTTGGCGACACATCAGGAAGAGGTAATCCATGAAAAAATCCGTAATACTTGGGGCGCTAACAGTAGCTGGCCTTATGGCTGGCGCGGCCCATGCTGCGACGGTAGACGACGTTAAGGCACGCGGCAAGCTGAATTGCGGCGTTTCCACAGGTCTGGTTGGGTTTGCGGCCCCGGACGCGAACGGCACATGGGGCGGTTTTGACGTTGATCTGTGCCGCGCCGTTGCTGCGGCTGTGCTTGGTGACTCCACCGCCGTCGAATTTGTCCCGACCACCGGCAAGACACGCTTTACCGCGCTCGCGTCTGGCGAGGTTGATCTGCTGGCCCGGAACACTACCTGGACCTTTAGCCGCGACGTCGATCTGAAGTTCTCGTTTGTTGGCGTGAACTACTATGACGGTCAGGGCTTTATGGTTCCAAAGGAACTGGGTGTCACATCCGCCAAGGATCTGGACGGCTATACGGTCTGCATCCAGACCGGCACCACGACAGAGCTGAACCTTGCCGATTTCTTCCGGTCCAACAACATCAGCTATGAGCCTGTGCCAATCGAAACCAACGCCGAAGCGCAGCAGCAGTATCTGGCCGAAGCCTGTGACGTCTACACGACAGACGCATCTGGTCTGGCCGCAACGCGCGCAACGTTTGAAACACCAAGCGATCACGTTCTGCTGCCAGAGATCATTTCGAAAGAGCCTTTGGGCCCGCTGGTCCGCCATGGCGACGACAACTGGTCTGATATCGTACGCTGGACCCTGAATGCGCTGGTCACAGCCGAAGAACTGGGCGTGACCTCTGCAAACGTGGGCGAAATGTCCATGGAAGCCGGCAACAATCCAGAGATCAACCGCCTGCTGGGCACCGAGGGTAACCTTGGCGAGATGGTGGGTCTTGGTGCATCCTGGGCCAAAGATGCGATTGCCGCTGGCGGCAACTATGGCGAGCTGTTCGAAAAGAACATCGGTGAGAAAACGCCAATCGGTCTGGCGCGCGGGCTGAACGCTCAGTGGACCAACGGCGGCCTGATCTACTCGCCACCGTTCCGGTAAACATATCTTAACGAAGGGCGCGGTCATTCCGCGCCCTTCGCCTATCTGACGACCAACAACAGCCCGGATAACGGAACGCGAGCAAATCGTGTCGGAGGAAATCTCCGGGCAGGACAGGGAAAACCCCGAATGACAACACTCACCGACCCTCCGAAGGAATCGTTTCGGTTGAGCATGCTGATCTACGATACACGGTATCGGTCGATGACCATCCAGTGTATCGCCCTGATCTGCTTTATGCTCGCTGCGGCTTGGCTTATCAACAACACGCTTGTGAACCTGAATACATTGGGAAAACCGATTGATTTCGGCTTTTTCACCGATCCGGCCGGCTATGACATCAACCAGCGGGTGCTGGATTACAACAGCCGGGACACCCACCTGCGCGCCTCGCTTCTGGGGCTTTTGAACACGCTGGTCGTGGCGGTTCTGGGCTGTATCACGGCGACCGTTCTGGGCGTGATCATCGGCGTGCTGCGCCTGTCCAAAAACTGGCTGGTTGCGCGGTTGATGACCGTCTATGTCGAAATGTTCCGCAACGTGCCTGTGCTGTTGTGGATCGTGTTGATCATGGCGATCCTGATCGAAACGCTGCCCTCTCCGCGACGCTTCAGAGGCGATGAACCCGAAGCGACGATGAAGTTTTTCGACAGTATGGCCTTTACCAACCGGGGGTTTTATTTCCCTGAGCCGCTGTTCACGCGCAGTCTTGGCGACATCAACCTGTTTGGCGAAAGCAGCCTGCGGTTCGCGGTGTCGATTGACCTTTTGGTTGTGACCCTTGTTCTGGGCCTTAGCATCTTTGCAATCCGCAAGGTCACCAAACGTGCGAATGCGATCCAGGAAGACACGGGCATTCGTCCAACGACCTGGTACATCAACCTTGGTATTCTGGTGTTGCCCATCGTGATCCTGATGGTGATCCTTGGCTTTCACCTTGGTTATCCTGCGTTGAAAGGGGCGAACTTTCAGGGCGGCACCTATATGCGCAACTCGCTGATTGCCCTCTGGCTGGCGCTGTCTCTTTATACGGCTGCCTTTATCGCGGAAATTGTGCGGGGTGGTATTCTTGCCATTTCCAAAGGTCAGACAGAGGCGGCTGGTGCGCTGGGGATGCGACCCAGCCGGATCATGAGCCTTGTGGTTCTGCCGCAGGCGATGCGGGTCATCATTCCGCCGCTGATCTCGAACTACCTGAACCTGACCAAGAACTCTTCGCTGGCGATTGCGGTGGGCTATATGGACATCACCGGAACGCTGATGGGGATCACGCTGAACCAGACAGGGCGCGAACTAGAGACGCTGTTGTTGGGGATGCTGGTCTATCTGATCATCAGTCTCAGCATTTCGGCCGCGATGAACTGGTACAACAAGCGCGTCAAATTGGTGGAGAGATAAGATGGCTGATCCAACCACGAATGTCGCTTTTGTCCGCACGCAAATGCTGGATCAAAAAGCGCCTCCGGCCTCTGTGATCGGACCGGTGGGCTGGGCACGAGAGAACCTTTTCTCGGGCTGGTTCAACACAGTGCTGACGCTTGTCTCGCTGTTCCTGATCTACAAACTGGTGTTTTTCATCCTTGGCTGGGCCATCACGCCCACATGGTCGTCCGGCTCGCTGAGTGAATGCCGCGAGATCCTTGCAGGCATCGGCAAGACCGGGCATTTTGCAGGGGCGTGCTGGGGGGTGATCACCGAACGCTGGGAACAATTGTTGTTCGGCTTCTATCCAAACGGCTCTCAAGAGGGGCAGGCCGATCTGCGCTGGCGTCCAATGCTTGCCTTTATCTTGTTGGTCGTGGCGATGGCGCCGGTCCTGTTTGGCGATAAGGTGCCGCGCAAGATGATCTGGTTCTCGGCGGCCTATCCGTTTCTGTTTCCATGGCTTCTTTGGGGTGGCACGATCTGGACTCCACTTGCTGCGATGGCGGGCTTTGTCATCGGCTACTTTGCGTTCAAATTCGTGGCGGACCGCTTTAGCCAGCTTCTGGGGATGATTTCCGGTGTGGTGGTGGCGCTGGTGTGGTGGCTGGTCCTGATGGGGCCGTTGGTCGCTATTCTGGGCGGGTACAACAACGACGCCAACGAGGCGGTGTCGGGTCTGCTGCCGATTGGCATCGAATCGGTGCAAAGTCGTGACTTTGGCGGGTTCATGTTGTCGATAACCATCGGCGTCGTCGCCATTGGCTGTTCCTTGCCGCTGGGCATCCTGCTGGCGTTGGGACGGCAGTCGGATTTGCTGATCGTCAAAGCGATCTGTGTGGGCTTTATCGAGTTCATTCGGGGCGTGCCGTTGATCACGCTGCTGTTCGTGGCCTCGACCCTGCTGAACATCTTCCTGCCGCCGGGCACGAACTTTGACATTATCCTGCGGGTGCTGATCATGGTGACGCTCTTTGCCTCTGCCTATATGGCCGAGGTGATCCGGGGGGGACTAGCCGCTTTGCCAAAGGGTCAATACGAGGGCGCAGACAGCCTTGGCCTGGACTATTGGCAGGCACAGCGCCTAATTATTATGCCTCAGGCGCTGAAAATCTCGATCCCCGGTATTGTCTCGACCTTTATCGGCGTTTTCAAGGATACGACTCTTGTGTCCGTCATCGGCCTGCTGGACCCTCTGGGTCTGTCACAAGGCATCCGCGCTGACGCGAATTGGAATGGCATCGTGTGGGAGCTTTACGGCTTTATCGCGTTTATGTTTTTCATCTTCTGCTTCGGCATGTCCCGCTACTCGATGTACCTTGAGCGCAAGCTCAAGACGTCCCACTAGATAGGAGCTTTCACTATGTCAGAGTTGGCCACGGACCGCCAAATCGACCGGTCGAAAATGCAGGTGAGCGACGAAATCGCGATCCAGATCACCAATATGAACAAATGGTACGGCACGTTTCACGTGCTGTGTGACATCGACCTGACGGTCCAGCGGGGCGAGCGGATCGTCATCGCCGGGCCTTCGGGGTCGGGCAAGTCGACGCTGATCCGCTGTATCAACCGGCTGGAGGAACACCAGCAGGGGCAGATCATCGTGGATGGGACCGAATTGACGTCGGACCTCAAGAACATCGACAAGATCCGGTCAGAAGTTGGCATGTGCTTTCAGCATTTCAACCTGTTTCCGCATCTGACGATCCTTGAAAACTGCACGCTGGCGCCGATCTGGGTGCGCAAGACACCCAAGAAGGAAGCTGACGAGATCGCGATGCATTTCCTTGAAAAGGTCAAGATCCCCGAACAGTCCGACAAATACCCCGGCCAGCTGTCGGGTGGTCAGCAGCAGCGCGTGGCGATTGCGCGAAGCCTGTGCATGAAGCCGCGGATCATGCTGTTCGACGAACCGACCTCGGCCCTTGACCCCGAGATGATCAAGGAAGTGCTGGATACGATGATCGAACTGGCCGAAGAGGGCATGACGATGATCTGTGTGACCCATGAAATGGGCTTTGCCCGTCAGGTGGCGAACCGGGTGATCTTTATGGACCAGGGGCAGATCGTCGAACAGAACGAGCCCGAAGAGTTCTTTAACAACCCCAAATCGGAACGAACCAAGCTGTTCCTGAGTCAGATTCTGGGACACTGAACCGCGAAAGGCCCCGATCTCTCGGGGCCTTTTTTCTATAGGTCGCGGGGGGTTATGAATTCGACAACCCGCCCCATGCGCCAATCCACGTCGCCCCACCGCTCTGCCGCAAAGTCGATAACCGTCGTGGCTCCGGTCGGATAATCGCGAAACCTTGGATGATCTGGCGCCTGGTGAACCAGCATATCAGCAAACCGCGCTATCCCCGGATTATGACCCAGCATCAGAGCGCATTGCGCCTCTTCTGCCCCGCGCAACACCGCCAGCATGTCTTGCGCTGCGGCCAGATAAAGCGAGCGATGCCACTGAATGTCGGGCTGTATTGTAAAAGACGTGGACAAAAGCGCCCAGGTTTCGCGGGTTCGGTGTGAATCGGATGACAGGCCCAACTCTGGCACATACCCGGATTTTGCCAGCCAGATCCCAAGGCTTTGCGCGTCTCTTTTCCCCCTTGCATTCAAAGGGCGATCCAGATCAGATACTGCTGCATCGCCCCAATCGCTCTTGCAATGTCGGGTTAATATCAGTCGTCGTACCATTTTGGTGCACCCCTGCAATCGCTTGTAAAATCAAGGCAGCCTAGAATTTATGTTTAATCCTGCCAAGTGGGCTCGAAAATTTGGAGCACGAAGAATGTATACCCGCCGTCAAAAGGTCAACTATCTGACCAAACAGTTCAATCTTGATGGTTTGGGGCTAGAGATTGGCCCGCATGTCGATCCGATGTTCCGGCGGAGTGAGGGGATCAATGTCCGCTATCTTGAAACACGGGACGGCGATACTTTGCGGGCTTTGGTGATAGAGCAAGGCCGGGATCCGTCCATTGTCGAGGATATTGACTATGTGCTTCAGCGGGGCAAAACGCTTGCCCAGCATGCGCCCGGTGAAACCTTTGACTGGGTGACCTCTTCGCATGTGGTTGAACATATTCCGGATTTCCTCGGGCATCTGAAGGAGGTCGAAGAGGTTCTGTCGCCAAATGGCGTCTACGGTCTGATTGTGCCGGATATGAACTACTGTTTTGACTGCCTGAAATCAAAGACCCTTCTGGGGCAAGTCATCGAGGCGCATATCAGTCAGGCCCGTCCCGGTGCGATCGCCCATATGGTTAACGAATGGCGCTATGGTGCGCGCCCTCGGGGCATAAAGGTGGGTGGTTGGACAGAGTCCGAGGCAAATGGGGATTTGGTCCGCAAGACCGTCGACTGGAAAAAACAAATCGCCCGTGTTCTGCGCCATGATGGCAAGGAAGTTGAAAACTGGTTCGGGCATCAGTGGTTTTTCGATCTGCGAAATTACGGCGAGATCATATGTGACCTGATGGAATTAGAGCTTTTGAATCTTCAGCTTGAGGCCATTGTTCCGACATATAATATGGATTTCATGGTTGTGCTTCGCAAGTCTGACATCTTGGATGTGGATAAGGCAAAGGCAGTTGTCCTGCAAGCCGCGGCAGAGTACCGGGAGCCGAACTATAAACGTAAAATACACGACGCCTGACGTCTTGGCAGCGGTCCCACAGAGATTACGAGGCCCCTTCGCTAACTGCGCTGGGGCCTATGGAACTGCTGCATGTGATAGGCGCTTTGGGCCGTTTGACGGGCATATCGCTGGCTGATCGGACAGACGCGTCGCACTACACATCCTTGATCAAGGCAATCGCGCCCGTCGCCCGTGTCCAGATAGGCGTGACACGTTGGAATGTCATAGGCCTCACCTGCCAGCGCACCCACGGGGCAGGCCCCTAGACAGGGTTTCGTGGCGCAACTGTCACAAGGGTTTGGCGGTGGTTCGGGCAGATCCAGCCGCGTGGGCAAGGCCAAGGCCCCCCGGTAGGATACCATTAACCCCGCATCGGCGTTCACCAACAGACCCACGGGGGACTGCCATGTGTGGCCGGTGCGTTGTGCCCAGCCGATGAAGGGCTGATAGGGTGGCCCACCAAAGGGAAACAGCGCCGTGCCGCCAAGCTTGTTGGCCACCCGCGTCAGCACCCGCGTGGACCAGCGGTTCATCGGATCGGGCGCGCCGTCCAGATATTCCGGCGAGGTGGTGAAATGCGCCCAAAATCTTGTTTCACGCGGGCCGACCATCACAATCGTCCCGCAATCCGGTTGGTCCCCTGGCCGCGTCAGGAACGCCCCGAAGTCACGCAAATTATGGGCGGCCAGCGCAGTATTGACGGCGCTCAGGCTCATGACCACGACCTACCGGGGCGTGCGTATGATAGAGCCCGCGCCATGCTCGGTGAACAACTCTAGCAGGCAGGCATTGGGCGCGCGCCCGTCCAGAATCACCACCGCCCGCACGCCAAATTCAATGGCATCCAGCGCAGTTTCCGTCTTGGGAATCATACCGCCCGCAATCGTACCGTTCTCGGTCATCTCGCGGATCTGTTTGGGGGTGATTTCGGTCACGACTTGGCCTGTCTCATCCTTGACGCCCGCCACATCGGTCAGCAACAGCAGGCGATCGGCCTTGAGAGAGGCGGCAATCGCGCCTGCTGCTGTATCGCCATTGACGTTGAAGGTCTCGCCATTGCGCCCCGCCCCGATGGGGGCGATTACGGGAATAATACCAGAGTCATGCAGTGAGCGCAGGAAGTCCGGGTTAAAGGCAACAGGCGATCCGACAAAACCCAGATCCGGATCTGTCTGCTCGCAAACCATCAGATTGGCATCTTTGCCCGACAGACCGACGGCTTTGCCGCCCTCTGCATTGATCGCTTGCACGATGCGTTTGTTCACAAGACCCGAAAGGACCATTTCGACGACTTCGACAGTGGCCTTGTCGGTGACACGCTTGCCACGCACGAATTCTGACTTTATGTCCAACCGCTTCAGCATATCGTTGATCTGCGGCCCGCCTCCGTGCACGACGACGGGACGCACCCCTACCTGTTCCATCAGAACCATGTCGCGGGCAAAAGATTGCATCGCCTCGTCGCTGCCCATGGCATGACCGCCCAGTTTCACGACGACCGTGGCCCCGTCATAGCGCAAAATATAGGGAACCGCCTTTGACAGCGTGCTTGCGGTGGCGATCCAGTCTTGGTTCATATTTTGGGGCTTCATGTGCTGTCCTCGTTTCAATCTTTGTTAAAGACTTGCACGGGGTGCCTCAAGCTATTCCTAGTCGATGCCCGCAATCACCGAACGCAGCGTCTCGATTCCGGTGCCCTTGTCCGAAGAGGTCAGAATGATCTCGGGGAACGCGGCGGGATGCTTTGCAAGATCGACGCGTACCCGGTCCAGAACCTTGGCAAGTTCGTCAGTCTTCATCTTGTCGGTTTTGGTCATCACCACTTGAAAGGTCACAGCCGCCTTGTCCAGCATCGTCATGATCTCGGCATCCGGCGGTTTCACCCCATGGCGGCTATCGACCAGAACGAACGCGCGGCGCAAGGTCTGCCGACCCGTCAGATAGGCTTTTAGCAGACGCTGCCATTTTTCGACGATAGGCAGCGGGGCATTGGCAAACCCGTAGCCGGGCAGGTCGACCAGATAAAAGGCGTCTGTAAGGGTGAAATAGTTGATCTCTTGCGTGCGCCCCGGCGTGTTAGAGGCGCGCGCCAACCCCTTGCGTCCGGTCAGGGCATTGATCAAAGAGGATTTTCCCACGTTGGATCGCCCGGCAAAGCATACCTCGACCCGGTCCGCAGGCGGCAGGCCCGACATGGCGACCACGCCCTTTAGGAACTCTGCCGTCTGGGCAAACAGCATCCGCCCGGCTTCACGATCTGTGTCGTCCGGCTCTGGCGTTTCGGGAAAGGGCAGGGTCGTCATGCGCGGGTTACCTTATCGCCTAGGCGGATCTCTCCGCCTTGGATGACCTCAGCGCGGACGCTGAAATCCTGATGGCCAAATTGTTCAAGGGTTCCAGGCACATCTGCATCGCGCACGCCTGTGTCCGGGTTGCTGGTGGTTGCGACACAGCGATCCGTACGTTCGCGGGGGCGCAGGATGGCTTCGCCAATGCGAATGTCGCGGTCAATCCAGTCGAATTCTTCCCACGCGGGACTGCCATCGAACCAGATATTGCCGCGCCATCTGTGGATAGACAGGGCGTGGCCAAGCTTGTCCTCGACCGCGCGGTGCGAGGCCATATTGCACAGCGTTACCGAGGGGAAATCGCTATCCGTCATCCCGCGTCCGGGGACACGCACAAGGCGGGCAGAGGCGGCTCTGTCCGCCGGGATCAGGGGCCGTGTCCAGTCGATCAGTCTGTCCGCCTCGGTTTCTGGATGAAAGGTCAGCGGCGGCAGGTCCGGATGGGTCAGCGTCAGGTGTTCAATGGCCTCATCCAATATCGCCGTGATCGCCATCAGAGCAGGGGCATTGGACACACGGGAAAAGGCGGCGCAGGGCGACCATTTGTCGGTCCCAACTTTAGAGGCTTCATGCGCAACCGCCCAGGTTCGGTCCCATGGCATCGTTTGCCCGGTAATCAGACCGACTGTCTCCAGCGCCTCGCGCCCATGCGATTTGATCGGATGACGCCAAAGGCTGGAAACAGTTCCCGTCATTTCTTTTTCTCTTTACCGGTGTCCTTGGCCGCATCTTTAGGGGTGCGTTTGAAGCCGCCCTTGATGTTGCCAAAAACGTCAGGCTTGTACCCTTGCGAGCGCATGATCAGATACTGCTGCGTAAAGGTGATCGTATTGTTGGCGATCCAGTATACCACCAAACCACTGGCAAAGCTGCCCAGCATGAACATGAACACCCAAGGCATCCACGCAAAAATCATTGCCTGTGTCGGATCGGTTGGGGCCGGGTTCAGTTTTTGCTGCAACCACATCGAAATGCCCAGAAGGATCGGCAGCACGCCAAGGCTGAGGATAAAGAACAGCGAACCGGGTTCTGGCGTGGCGTAAGGCAAGAGGCCAAAGAGGTTCAGGATAGAGCTTGGGTCGGGCGCGCTCAGGTCTTTGATCCAACCAAACCAAGGGGCGTGACGCAGTTCGATGGTGACAAAGATCACCTTGTAGAGCGAAAAGAAGATCGGAATTTGCAACAGGATTGGCAAACAACCAGAGGCGGGGTTCACCTTTTCCTTCTTGTAAAGCTCCATCATCTCTTTTTGTAGCTTCTGACGATCGTCGCCGGCCTTTTCCTTGATCTTCTCCATTTGCGGTTGAAGTTCTTTCATCTTCGCCATGGAGACATAAGATTTATAGGCCAGCGGGAAGAGCAGCGCCTTGATCAAAAGGGTGAGGCCGATAATCGACCAGCCCATGTTCCCGATCAATGCGTTCAACCAGTGAAGAACAAAGAAAATCGGCTTGGTCAGGAAAAAGAACCAACCCCAGTCGATGCTATCGATAAAGCGGTAGATGCCATCGTTTCTCTCGTAATTGCGAATGGTTTCCCATTCCTTGGCCCCCACAAACAGCTGGCTGTTGGCACTGCCCGAGGCTCCGTTGGCAATTTCCATCGTTTGCTGGCGGGCTTCGGCCATGTAAATGTCACGGACAGGATCGTATTTCAGCACAGAGGTGAACGGCGCCTCAGATGGCGGGATTAGGGTCGTCATCCAGAAGTGATCGGTAAAGCCGAGCCAGCCGTTCGCGGCCACATCAACAACCTCGGTTGAGGCTCCCCATCGCTCATCCGCGCCAAAATCGCGCAGGTCGCCATAGTCGAACTCGTCAAGGGTCTCGCCGGACTGGCGGATGGCCCCTTCGTGAATGATGAAAAAGCCAGAAAGATCCGTCGGTTCGCCTTGGCGGCGCAGCGAGCCGTAGGGCGCAAGCCGCACCGGCGCACCGGTTGCGTTCTCAACAGTCTGTGTCACGGAGAACATAAACTTGTCATCGACAGCGATTGTGCGTTTGAACGTCAAACCCTTCCCATTGTCCCAGCTCAGGGTCAGGGGTGTGGTTTCAGTCAAAGTTGCACCCTCGGCAGCAGCCCAGATTGTTTGAGCGCCGGGGACGTCTTCCCATGTAAGACCGCTGCCGGGGGCCCAGCCATAGAGCGCATAATAGGCTTCGGCCACACCTGTGGGTTTGAGCAGGGTCACATTCGGGCTGTCGCGGTCAAGAGTCTCGCGGTATTCATTCAAAGAGATCTCATCAATGCGCCCCCCTGCCAATGAGATCGATCCAGTCAAGCTATCCGTCGCAATAGCAAGGCGTGGGGCATCGGCAACCACGGTCTCTGCCGGTTCGTTGGACTGACCGGCGGCCTGTTCCGCTGCAGGGCCTGCCGGCACGGGTCCTGTGCCAGCCACATCCGCGACACCGGCGGCCGGTTGATCGACGGGCACCGGTGGTTCCGGCGGGAACAAAAGGAACCAACCCAGTATCACCAGGAAACTCAAGGCCGTGGCCAGGATGAGATTCTTGTTATTTTCGTCCATTCGGACACCACCAATTTGCTGCTCTGAGATCAGAGGTGGTTCAACAGGGCAAGGCCCAAAAGGTCAAGGGGCAAGAACCCGGCAAATGGCCCCAAAGGCGCTGAATCACCTATATTTTCGGTTAAATCTGCGAAACTGTCGCAACATGGCGGTCCCGGCGTTGTGACAAGCCGCGATAATGATTGCTGCAATCAGTTCGCGCTCTGGTCCGTGATCGGAATGGCTTAGCCGGTCCTTCGGCGTATCTTGGTCTGCTCGATCAGTTTGCCACGATAGGTTTTCATCCAATCCAGCGTGTCTGCAAAGCACATCGGTTTTGCAATATTATACCCCTGCACATGACCGCAGCCAAGTTGCGCCAGAAGCGTATGTTCACCTGCGGTTTCGACGCCTTCGGCCAGAGTTTCGACGCCCAGACGCTCTGCCATTTCCAGGATCGCTGTCAGCATTTGTTGTTGTTGGCGATCCGTATCAACATTGATGACAAAGCTTCGGTCGATCTTGATACGGCGGACAGAGAACCGCCGGATGTTTGCGATCGAGGCATGTCCAGTGCCAAAGTCGTCCAAATCGATGCCGCAACCCAATTCCGCCAAACGCGCGATGTTGCGCGTGATCATGTCATTGTCAGAGCGGGCAATGACTGTTTCCAGCACCTCGACTGAGAGCTGTGAAGGCGCAAGGTCAAAGCGGTCCAATTCCCAACGGATTTTTTCGCACAGGTGAGGGTTGGATAATTCTTCGCCAGAGAAATTGACACCCACTTGAGGGACATTGTGCTTGGCGCTGGCCCATTTTTGCATGGCTGTCAGCGAATGAAATAAAATGATCTCGCTCAAGCGCTCATTCAGACCCGCAGTGGCGATGCCGGGTAGAAAGGCACCGGGAAGAATCACCCCGCGATCGGGATGCTCCCAGCGGGCCAAAGCCTCCATCCCGCTGATTTCCCCTGTGTCTGTTGAGAGTTGTGGCTGAAACCAAGGTGTAATCTGCCCACATTCCAACGCTTGCGCCACTTCACCGACCAATCCCGCCCGTTGGATCTTCTTGCGGCGCGGTTGTGGCGAATATGCTCGGATCGCGCCCACACCGCTGGACTGTGCATCAGCTAGCGCGACTTCTGCGGATTCTAGACAAATAAGCCCATTTTTTTCGGATGCGCGCCGTGGAATGCAGAATCCGACTGATGCCGTCAGAAAAATGCGTAATCCGTCTAAGATCAGTGGTTTGGCAATCGCGGCTTGCAGGCTGGCCGAGATCTGGATCAGGCTTTCCAGATCAAGCCGCTGGGCGGGTGCCAAGGCGATGCCAAACATTCCACCGTCATTGCGAACAGCGATATCGCCTTCGCGCAAAGCGCCTTTGATCCGCTCACCGACTTGCATCAGGATTGTATCTGACGCGACGGTGCCAAATTGTTCTTGATATTGTGAAAAATCATCAATTTCCAAGGCAATCGCAGCCGTTCTAAGCCCTGTTTCAGGCTCTTTGCAGAATGCCTGATCCAATGCGGTCACCAATGCGTCTCTCAGCGGTAGCTTTGTCACCGGGTCCACAGGTCCGATTGCGGCGCGTGGGGACGGTACGGGCGTAAAGAAATTGACCAAACCGAGCATGGCAGGGATAATTATGGCCATGAACAACAACACACCCTCGCCGCCGTACCAATAGCCGCCCAGTGTCAGCGCGGGAATAAAGGCAAGAATTTGCGGTCCTACAAGAACCGTTTTCGCGGATTGCCGAATATGGCTGAGATGCCTGCCAAGTGTCTGACGCATATGGTGTCCCCCGTAGGTTTGACGCCTGATTGCGCCGGAATTACGGAGGTAACGCTAGGCAATCGGGGTGATTGCGCGGTTAATAAGGGGCCACAATTTACTTAGGATTGTTCAGAAAATCGTCCGGTGCTTTGGCCGAGGTGAGTTCTAGTCCGGCAAAATCAAAGAGCTTTGGGTCCAACAGATGCGATGGGCGGGCATTCATCAGAGCGCGAAACATGACCCGCCGCCGACCCGGGCTGTTCCTTTCACAGCCGTCCAGAATCGCCTTGACCTGCTGCCGTTGCAGGCCATCTTGGCTGCCGCATAAGTCACAGGGAATAATGGGATAATTCATCGCGGCGGCAAAGCGTTCACAATCTGCCTCGGCCACATGGGCCAAAGGTCGATAAAGGAACAGATCGCCCTCTTCATTGACCAGTTTTGGCGGCATCGTGGCAAGTCGACCGCCGTGGAACAGGTTCATTAAAAAAGTCTCTAGAATGTCGTCACGGTGGTGACCAAGAACCACGGCGCTACAGCCTTCTTCACGCGCGATTCGATAGAGATTTCCGCGCCGCAGCCGGGAACAGAGCGCGCAAAAGGTGCGACCCTGAGGTGTTTTGTCCATCACGATCGAATAGGTGTCCTGATACTCGATTCGATGGGGAACGCCCATTTTCACCAGAAATTCAGGCAAGACCGTCGCAGGAAACCCCGGTTGACCCTGATCCAGATTGCAGGCCAACAGCTCGACCGGCAATAGTCCGCGCCATTGTAACTCGTGCAAAACGGCCAGCAACGTATAACTGTCCTTGCCACCCGACAGGCAGACCAGCCAGCGCGCGCCGCGTTCGATCATACCGTATTGCTCTATCGCCTCGCGGGTGTCGCGCACGATCCGTTTGCGCAACTTCTTGAATTCTGTCGTAGAGGGCGCGCCGTGAAACAGGGGATGGATGTCGTCGTGATCGTCAAGCATGGCGCGGGTTCCTCAAGATCGGGGCGGATGGCTTAATCAGGGACATTATCAATGCCTTGCCCGCCAAAAGGGTGACAGCGCATCACTCGGCGCAGTGTCAGCCACGCCCCTTTGAGGCCGCCGTGTTTTTCAAGAGCTTCAAGAGCATAGGCAGAGCACGTGGGGTGATAGCGACAGTTGAAACCGACATAGGACGAAAATGTCTTGCGATAGGCGCGCACTGGCAGGGAAAAGACCCATGCAAGCGGGGTCATTTGCCGTGAACCTTGCGCAGGGCCCATTTCAGGTCGGCTTGCATCTGCTCGAACGGGTAGACGCCAGTCACGCCGGCACGGCCAATAAGGACATAGTCCCAGCCGGGTTTGCCGTATTGCTGCAGGCCGAGGCGCGCCACTTCTCTCATCCGGCGTTTTGCCCGGTTGCGGGCGACGGCGTTGCCAACCTTTTTCGAGCAGGTAAACCCGACGCGCACGCCCTCCACAGTTTCCGCATCAGAACGCTGACGCGCCTGAAGGATAAAACTGGTGGTGACCCAGCGCAATGACCGCGCCGCCCGCAAGAAATCAGCGCGTTTGCGCATGACGTCCGGACGAACGGGAACCGCCGACGGCGTCGCGGCCACGGCGCTTGCCATCGATGCCCCCGGCGGTGTCATAGCAATAGCCTTTCGGCCAATCTTACGCGGACAGCGACTTCCGACCCTTGCAACGACGGGCGTTCAGGATCTTGCGGCCAGCTTTGGTCGCCATGCGTGCGCGAAAGCCGTGGCGCCGCTTGCGGACCAGATTGGATGGTTGAAATGTGCGTTTCATCGCGTCTCTCCGTCAGGTTCGACCCAAACCATTCTTCGGTTCAAAGGCCTGTCATCTCGTTCGAAGCCCGGTCAATAGGGTGTGCCCAAAGCCTTGTCAATTGAGACTGATAGGGAATGTTTCAGGTTTTTGTGCTGAATGTCATGTTTTAACGGCTAACCCGGATTATTCATCGAGGCGAGGGTGTGTGATGGCGGCGGTAGCGTAA
>CALGTJ010000500.1 GCA_937901435.1 uncultured Rhodobacter sp.
GGATGCGGTTGTCGTGCCGATCTTTTTCGAAGGCTCCAACAGCCGGCTATTCCAACTCGCCAGCCACCTGCATAACACCCTGCGCCTGGGCATGCTGATCCGAGAGTTCAAAAGCCGGGTCGGAACCCGCGTGCGCGTCGTGGTGGGCGAGCCGATCCCAAAGGCCCAGCTTGCTGCGTTAAAGTCCGACTCTAAGGCGATGATGGATTTCCTCCGAAAGTCCACGTATGACCTGTCTCCGAACCCAATCGAAACCACGCGGTTGGGGCATGAATTTGAGGCCAGATACAGGCCGAAGGAGCAGGGACAATCAGATGGCGGTCGGAATCTTCGATAGCGGACTGGGCGGTCTGACGGTTTTGGATGCGGTCGTCCGGCGTTTGCCGGACCTTCCGGTCGTTTATTACGGGGACAATGCCAATACCCCCTACGGCGTGCGAACAGCCGACGACATCTTTGAATTGACCATTGCCGGGACAGAGCGGCTGTTCGATGCAGGCTGTGATCTTGTGATTCTGGCTTGCAACACCGCTTCGGCTGCTGCCCTGCGCCGCATGCAGGAAAGCTGGGTTCCCCGGCACAAGCGCGTCTTGGGCGTCTTTGTTCCCCTGATCGAGGCGTTGACAGAACGGCAGTGGGGCGACAATTCTCCGCCGCGCGAAGTGGCCGTCAAACATGTGGCCCTCTTTGCCACGCCCGCCACGGTCCGCAGCCGCGCCTTTCAGCGCGAACTGGCGTTCCGCGCTGTCGGTGTCGATGTCGAGGCGCAGGCCTGTGGTGGTGTCGTGGACGCCATCGAAGAGGGTGATATGATCTTGGCTGAGGCGCTGGTCCGGTCCCATGTCGACGCGCTAAAGCGCAAGATGCCCGAACCTGATGCCGCCATTCTGGGATGCACCCATTATCCTTTGGTCCAGGATGTGTTCCAAGAGGCCTTGGGCCCGGACGTAAAGGTCTTTAGCCAGGCAAACCTTGTTGCCGAGAGCCTTGCTGACTATCTCGAAAGACGTCCCGAGATGATAGGGTCGGGTACGGAAAGCCTGTTCCTGACCTCGGGCAAGCCCGCCGCGGTCTCTGACCGGGCCACGCAATTCTTGCGTCGCAAGATTGCGTTCCAGGCCGCATAAGGAAGGTGTAATGCCGGATCAGTCGAAGTCGCTGTTGAACGCTTTGAGCGCCTCGATCAGATGGACCAGCGCGGCGTCGGTGTGCCCAATGACCAGCATTTGCTGCGCCTCCTTGACGCGGCTGCGCAACTCAAGGCTTTTGGGGCCGGGTGATCCTTTTGGCAGGAGGTCCTGAGATGCCGCGAGCGGGAAATTGTTGTTCTCTGCCTGCAATATCTCACCTATTCGGACCAAATGGGTGCCGAACCATGCTGCAATATCATGGTGATTGTCGCCCCGTTCGGCCATGCCGAGAATGACACCGATCTCTTTGTGCAATGCGTCCATGCAAATCCTCGCACACTAAATACGCGATCAAAATATCACAAAACACGCATAAGTTGAAGAGTATTTTTGCGTGTTCCAAAATCAGGACATCCCAGTTGCTTTGGGAAAACAATGAAAAGGCCAAAGAAACAAAATGGCAAACAAAGTTGCAATTCTCGGCGCGTCCGGATACACCGGTGCAGAGCTGGTGCGGATCATCGCCACCCATCCCGACATGCGGATCGTCGCCCTTTCCGCAGACCGTAAGGCCGGTATGGCCATGGCGGATGTCTATCCTCAGCTCCGCCACATGGACCTGCCCCGGTTGTGCACGATTGATCAGATTGACTTTGACGATGTTGATCTGGTCTTTGCCGCCCTGCCACATGGACTAAGCCAGGCGCTGGTCCGCGACTTGCCCCGGTCGGTCAAAGTGGTCGATCTTGGGGCGGACTTCCGACTGCGCGATCCTGCGGACTACGAGAAATGGTACGGCGCCGCCCATATCGCGCCAGAGCTTCAAAAAGAGGCTGTCTATGGCCTGACCGAATTTTACCGCGACGATATTCGTGGTGCGCGCCTTGTCGCGGGCACGGGCTGCAACGCTGCGACCGTGCAATTCGCGCTTCGGCCCCTTATTTCGGCCGGGCTGATCGACCTTGATACCATCATCTGCGACCTCAAGAACGGATTGTCAGGCGCAGGTCGGACCCTCAAGGAGAACATGTTGTTTACCGAACGGGCGACCGACGTCCTGGGCTATGCCCAAGGGGGCAAGCATCGTCACCTGGGCGAGTTTGATCAGGAGTTTTCGGCCCTGGCCGGGCGGCCCGTTCAGATCATGTTCACCCCGCATCTGGTTCCGACGTCCCGGGGCATCCTCGCGTCATGTTATGTGCAGGGCGAGGCTGCCGCGATCCACGCGGCGCTGGATCGGCAATATGCTGCCGAACCTTTCATTGTAGTGCTACCTTTTGGCACCTTGCCCGGGACCAGCCATGTGACAGGATCGAATTTCTGTCATATTGGTGTTGTCGGAGATCGGGTGACGGGCCGGGCAATGGTCGTTTCGGCGCTCGACAATCTGAACAAGGGATCGTCTGGTCAGGCGGTGCAGAATGCGAATTTGATG
>CALGTJ010000501.1 GCA_937901435.1 uncultured Rhodobacter sp.
GAGCCCGAATTGACAATGCTACGCGTTGATCAAATGGCCGTTGTTCGTTTGGCGGCTGATTGAAAAAGGGGCGCAAGTTTTGATCGCTGGGAGGTTCGACAGGCCCGGCCACCACCAGCAAACAAAGTGGGATCGAAAACCTAATAACGCCCTATCATCCGTCTTGTAACGCCGCCTCTAACCAAGCCTCAAACAGATGTTTGGCAGGGTCATTCGGCCCTGACGTCGTCGTGGTCAGAAGGTAATGCGCCAAGTTGATCTCGACTGCCGCCCCCGTAATCGCAATTGGCTTGCCCGTCTTGATGGCTGTGCGGGCAAACCGTTCCAGAACCACGGCTGAACCTCCGCCCGCTGCGACAATATCTATGGCAGCCACAGTGGTATCGACAGCATGGCCCGTCACGCCCTGTGCCAGGGTCAGGTTGTGCGCGTTTAGATATCGCAGCAGCATGTCCTCAAAGCCGAGGATTTGGACCAGTGGCCCGTTTTGTAACGCCGCCATGTCATACCTGTCGCGTTTATCACCTGCCGCGCTGATCGGCACGATCCGCTCGGATGAAACCTTTCGTGCATGAACGCCGGCCCAGTTCCCGCCGCCAAAACGAAGCTCAACATCGGCCTGCTCGGCATCTGGAGTGCCGCCGTCCCAGACCTGCGAAACCAGCCGCACGCTAACGTCAGGATGTGCTGCCGAAAATTCGGGCAATCGATGCGCCAACCACAATGCGGCGGAAGATATCGGAACGCGCACTGTTAGCATTTGCTCTGCCCCTGCGCCAAACAAGCTGGCGGTTGAAAACGCCATATCACCTAAGGCCTGCCGCAATGAATATGCATAGGCCTGCCCCGTCTGCGTCAGCGTCAATCGACGCGCCGCGCGGGTAAAAAGCGCACAGCCAAGTTCGGCCTCCAGCGAGCGCACATGCAGGCTGACTGCGGTCTGGGTCAGCCCCAGTTCTACCGCGGCTTGCGTGAAGCTGAGGTGCTGTGCGGCGGCCGCGAAGGAACGCAACCATATGAGGTTTGGCAGTCTCTGCATTTTTTACCAAAATATTTTTGTGATACTAGGAGAAATTACTCGTTTTGAATTGTGCATACAATCCCTTAATTTCAGAAGGGACTGGATAAGGCAGGGAACGTTATGAAGCGCATTTACACATTCGGAGGTTTCCCTGCGACACGGAACCTAACCGTGGCGGACATCAAAGCGGGCAAAGGGCAACGCAAGTTCGTCCAGACGACGGCGGTTAACCGTGTTGAGGCCGCCGCTGCCGAAGCCGCAGGGATTGATCACTTGTCGATCGTTGACCACGACTTGCATGACGTGCGCGCGGGTGCACCCAACACATTCACCACCGCCGCCCTGATGGCCAGCGACTATGAAACCCACGAGGATATTCTACGTGCCGGCATTCGTGCCGCCGCAGCTGGTGCCGATGCGCTCTATACCCTGCGCAGCTTCAAAGCGGTCGAGATGCTGGCGGATGAAGGGTTGGCCGTGCAGGGCCACTTGGGTCTTGTGCCGCGCCTGTCGACGCAGATCGGGGGCTTGCGTGCCTATGGACGCACCGCCGATGAGGCGATGAAGCTGGCCGAGGACCTGCGCCGCCTTGAAGACGCGGGTGCCTATGCGGTCGAGTTGGAATGCGTCGCAGACGAGGCGATTGCCGAGATTAGCCCGCGCACCGGGCTGATCACCCATTCTATCGGATCAGGCGGCGCAGCGGATGTGATTTTCCTGTTTCAGGATGATGCCTGCGGCGACACGATTGACCCTCCGCGCCACGCACGGGCATTTGCCGATATGGCGGGTGCGCGTGCCAAGCTGGAAGCCGAGCGGATGAAGGGGCTCAAGGCTTACCGCGCGGCTGTTCTGGATGGCAGCTATCCGAACGCCGCCACCAGCATCACCATGAAATCCGGTGAGCATGAAAAATTATGCGAGGCGCTGGACAAACGCCGCCCGTTCCACCGCTGATCACATCAAAGGCCACAATATGATACCCGCAGAAAACCCGTCCAAAGACCAGCCCGACACAAGCGCAGCCCCGATGAGCCGCGAATGGCATTGGCACCCTGATCTGCCGGTCAAATACGCACCTTATT
>CALGTJ010000502.1 GCA_937901435.1 uncultured Rhodobacter sp.
GCGATGAGTACAGGACGCTGATCCGAAAACTGCCTCATTGGATCAAGCAGGGCAAAGCGGGCAAACCCACGGATATGCGGTATCTGCTGCGTGACTACGTGCTGATACTGGCAAACACAGGCATGCGCCACGGAACAGAAACGCTGAACCTGCGATGGAAGCACATCACTCTGTTTGAAGAGGGTGGGCTGCAGTACTTGGAGATGAGTGTGCGCGGCAAGACTGGACGTCGTGATATCATCTGTCGTTCGGGCACCATCAACTATCTGCGTCGCATTCACTAACGCTCAGAAGACATCAAGCACATCCCATTTGAAGATTTGCTGAAGCAGCGTGTTGATTTGCCCGTGTTCCGTTTGCCGGATGGCACCGTGTCAAAGAACCTGCATCAGACCTTCCGCGCTTTCGTCACAGAAACAGGGCTGATTACGTGTCCGCGCACGGGTCAGAACCGAACCCTGTATAGTCTGCGGCACACCTATGCCACGTTTGCACTGCTGAACGATGGGATGGACATCCACGCACTGGCCATACAGATGGGCACAAGCATTGGCATGATTGAACGCCATTACAGTCACCTTACGCCGCGTCTGAAGAAGGACATGCTCACTGGCAAGCGGCATGACCTACCAGCTGATGAGTTCCTGCAAAGATACAAGTCATAGTAGTTCGACGACGATGACGGGGGATGACTTGGTTAAGGGCGCTTTCGGCCCTAATCGGCCGTTCACGACCTCTTCAACATGCTGCGGCGCAGCCCGTCAGAGCCGCCATTCATGTCTGTTGCAGAATTTTTGGATATGGCACGGTAGATCTGAGTAGATCTGCACTTTTTAGGCCGCTCGGTCTGGAGCTACGACATCAGAGTTGTGCCGGGGCAGCCAGAAGCTGCCCCGACATTTATGTTTAATGAGTGAACTTCTTGATCTCGCCGGCCTTCAGGCGTGTGCTGTAGGAGTTCAGCTCTTTCTTGACAACTTTCATCAAAAAATACAGCGCTGTGATGTTCACCACCGCCATTGCAAAGATCGCTGCATCGGAGAAGTCGATGACTGGACCAAGGCTGGCCGCTGCGCCGATCACGATGAAGATGCAGAAGATGACCTTGAAGACCAGTTCGCTCGTTTTGCCTTCGCCAAACAGATAGGTCCATGCTTTCAGGCCGTAATAGGACCATGAAATCATCGTCGAGAACGCGAAGAGGATCACGGCGACAGCCAGCACGTAGGGGAACCAGCTGATAGCGGAGCCAAATGCTGCCGACGTAAGGGCTACGCCGGACGTGTCCCCGACAGTTGCGATCGCCGATCCAGCTTCATTCAGCATGTAGTTGCCCGTTGTGGGATCGATCAGAAGCTGACCCGAGATAGTGATGACCAGCGCCGTCATGGTGCAGATAACCACAGTATCAATGAACGGCTCGAGAAGCGACACGAAGCCTTCTGTGATCGGCTCTTTGGTTCTCACGGCGGAGTGCGCAATCGCAGCGGAACCAACGCCTGCTTCGTTCGAGAACGCGGCCCGTTTGAAGCCCTGGATCAGCGCACCGACAAAACCTCCAGCAACGCCCAGCCCTGTGAAGGCACCGGCGAAAATCTGGCCAAAGGCCCAGCCGATCAAGTCGTAGTTTACGATCAGAACGATCAGCGCTGCGCCGACATAGAGGACCCCCATGAAAGGTACAATTTTTTCAGTCACATTGGCGATGGATTTGATGCCACCAACGATGACTGCGAAGACCACCCCTGCAAAGATCACACCTGTGATCCAGCCAGGATAATCCCCGACGATTCCAGAGATTTGCGCATGGGCTTGGTTGGCTTGGAACATATTGCCGCCGCCGAGTGCGCCCAAGATACAAAAGATAGAGAACAGGATCGCAAGGATCTTACCGCCTGGCAGGCCAAGTTCGTCGAACCCTTTGCTGATGTAATACATTGGACCACCCGAGACGGACCCGTCTGGATATTCATTTCGATATTTCACACCAAGCGTGCATTCGGTGAATTTGGACGCCATGCCCAACAGACCAGCAAGGATCATCCAGAAGGTGGCCCCGGGGCCGCCAATCCCAACGGCCACGGCAACACCTGCTATGTTACCAAGCCCGACGGTGCCAGACAACGCGGTCGCAAGGGCCTGGAAGTGGCTCACTTCACCCGCGTCGTTGGGGTCTGAATAATCGCCTTTTACAAGGCTGATAGCATGACCAAAGAAACGGAACTGCACAAAGGCAAAATACAGAGTGAAAACTGTTGCACCCACAACGAGCCACATCACGATCCAAGGGAACGTTGTGCCGGGGATGGGGGCAAAAATACCGTTGACGAACCAACCGGTGGAGGCTGCAAAGATCTCATTGACCCGCTCGTCAAGGGTTGCCGCTTCTTGTGCGACGGCTTGACCAGAGAGAACAAAGAGTGTTCCGATTGACAGTAAAAAACGTTGAATAGTAAGCATGTTCAAAGCCCTCCTTAAGCAACGACTGTGACGGGCACATGAGCGTTCATCACAAGATTTGCGGTTGAGCTGCCAAACAAGCGCGATGTTAGGCCGCCAGTACTTGAACGGGCGATGACAATCTGAGTTGCTCCTTCGTCCCGTGCAATTTTATCGATTGTGTCAGCTACGTCGCCATGGCGCACGATTCCTCGGGCGGACAGCCCTGCTTCGATCAGGGACGCTACGGCTGGGTTGACGACACGACCCATCGCAAGCGCGATCTCTTCTTCGCGCCGCTTATGCCGCTGGGCATTCTCTTCGGCCGTTTGGAATGAGAAAGGTGACCATTCAATGACGTAAACGACAATGAGTTCGTAACTGTCCGCTTTGGCAGCTACGATCTTTGCAAAGTCCAGGGCTTTCTCCCCTGAGCTGTGACCATCTAGGCCAATAACCAATTTCATTTTAGCCAACAATCGTCTGGGCAGTCAAGATCGCGTCCGAGCCTTGTGGCGCAGGTTTTG
>CALGTJ010000503.1 GCA_937901435.1 uncultured Rhodobacter sp.
AAGCACTGATTTGTAATCAGTAGGTCCGCGGTTCGAGTCCGTGTGGGGGCACCATCTCAAAATCTTCTGGTTTGAAACCTCCTAAAGCCTTGAAAGGTAAGGAGGTTTTTGCGGTTCGATAACCCTCTTTTCGGTCATAGGGCAATGGCTCTGCAAATACGAGTTTTAGCACTGCACGTTTGTCTTCAAGCCGATCAGAAGCCCATAGATTACAAGGACTTGCGAGGAATTGAAAAGCGGTTCGATAAATTGTCTCAAAGGGAGCAAGAGGAGTGCCGCATTTGTCAATTTTCTCGGTTAAAAACACTTTCTGTTCATCCATCTCGCGTAGACGCGCCTCATAAGCGGTGACCATCGCATCGTTGTTTGTGTCTATCAGACGGTCCATGATCTGGGTTGATTTGCGATCCATTAAGGAAAGCTGCTTTTTCATCGCATCTTTATCATCTTCGGCAGATTGTAATTTCGTCTGCCAGATATCACGCAACATCTCAAAAGCCATTGCGAACAGGTTTGCACTTGGGCGCAGGTCTTTCAGCAGCAGTTCAAACTCACCTTCAAGCTTTTCTTTGCGGAAGGATTTACGGTATTCTACGCACCCTTTCGTGTCGCACAGGTAGTATGGGTATTTCGCACTTCGCCCTTTTGACCAACAGGCCGTCATAGGCTGCTCACAGCAGCCACAGGTGACAAAGCCACGTAATGGGAAGTCTTCGTTCAAGTCTTTGCGAGCTGCTAGCTTGGTAGTATCGAGCATACGCCTTTGTAGCATCTGATACGTTTCAAAATTGACCAGCGCTTCATGTTTGCCGGGCACAAGATGCAAGCCCCAATCATCGTGGCTGAGATAGCCTGCATAGACGGGACGATTGAATATCTCGATAATCCGCGTGAGATGCACGGTACCTTTACGATCTTTCGGAAAGGTTGGCTGTCTTTCCAAAAACCGCTTCACTTCGGATTTTGACCGTAGTCGACCAGACGCATAGCGTTCCATAGCATCTGCAATGATGGACGCGACGGGTTCATCCCGCACAAGCATTTTCCCATGCCCTGATTTGGTTTCAAATTTATAACCAAGCGGTGCACCAAACACCCAATAGCCATTTTGCATTCGCGCACGCATCCGGTTCTTTGTTTGCTCGCCGTTTTTCTCGCGTTGGTGTTGAGCTACGCTGGCGAGCAGGTTTTCGACCAGCAGGCTGTCGGAATCTTCACCAAATTCGATAGTAGGGCTTTCCAGCTTGCCGCCCGCTTTCGCCAGAGAAGCACGAAGTTGTAGATGTGCCTCAAGTCCACGGGCAAGGCGGCTAATGTCGTCAATGATCACGACAGTGCCAGTTTTGCGGTTCTTGCGCAGATATTGCAACATATCCAGCATGGCAGGCCGCGCGGCCAGTTTACCACTCATATCGTCTTTGAAGACCTTGGCGACGTCATAGCCTTTGTGGGACGCAAATTCCCGACAGCGGGTTTCTTGCGACCCGAGGCCATCTCCTTCACGCACCTGTTTTGCGCCCGAAACGCGGCAATAGATGACAGCTTTTTGTGTTTTTGGTTTTGGCATTTTCTATGATTTTCCTTTCTGCCCGTTGAAAACTTTCAGAAGTTGATTTGAATGAACAGCGGAGTGCTCTGATGATATCACATCTCCAGCAACAAGTGCATTTTCGACAACGTGCCCTTCGATACATTGCTGCGTCGCATCATCGCCAAAGGCCCGTTCCACAAAGCTTTCCATCATACGGCCCACCGTGTGGATAAGCTCGATTTTCTGGTGTTCAGACAGGTCGAAGTGATCGACATATTTGCGGTAACGATTAATGCAATGGGACATAGGAATACGCTTTCTGGCCGACAGATGCGCCAGCCGTTCAAATTGTGAATGTGGGTAAGATGCTGCACGGACCTGTCGGTCAACATGGTAACATCAGTAAATATATGGAAATCATCAACGAGAATTACAAGTCAGTCAAAAGACGCAATTCTGGTGTTGATGGGAAAACAATCTCACAATATACACAATAAGTCAATACTTATTACCTAAAGGGAATATTCAAGAAACGCCCATAAATCGCTACCATTCGCTGCGCACGGCATGAACTGGTAAGATGGGGGACTTTACTGCTGTTGCCGAACCCTCGATTAGCCGAGTATATTCGTTCACATGCAGGAACCTCATAACATTCGCCAAGTAGTCTTTCTAGATGGTCCAATAGGTGTTGGCAAAACCACTTTTGGTCAGCGTTTGGCTTTAGAATTTGAGGGTTGCTTCATTGACGGCGACGACCATTCCAAGGCCAACTTACCATGGTTTGCATCAAGCCTATCGACGAGCAGAAACATACTTAGGGCGACAAAGAACGCGTTGGCATCAACGCGCATAGTGTTTGTCGCTTATCCAATACGTTGTATTAACTGGGTTTTCTTTGAGAAAAACCTTCGCGCGGCACGGATTAATCCAGTTCTCGTAGGACTACAGGCTCACCCAAACTCCATCGCTGACGTTTGCCGACATCGTCATTTATCCGACGTCGAACTGGCTCGATCAAGAGAAATGATCGTCCAAGGATATGGAAACCGCCAGTTTAGCAACTTATTTGTTCAAGCTGACGCGGGAGCACTGCACGAGGTAGTCCAAAATGCCAAGACTGCCTTACAAGAGGAACTGACCAAACCAATGTAGGTATGGGCTCAGAGCAGACATCTGACGGTTTTTGTCGGTTGACCGGTGCCAGCCCAAAGCGGACATGGGCGATCAACAGGTCGGGCGGTTTCCGGAAGTTCGCTGCAATTGAGTAATCTATTTATTGACGTGACAAGCGGACATCGAAATCACACTTTGACTTTGGTTTCGCAAAAGATATTGTTCAATATGGCCTCGCTTACTCAAATCGAAGTATTGTTACCCGAATTTCGTGCATATTCGCGATCAATTTCTAAGTCACAGGATGAAGCAGAAGATTTGGTTCAGGATGCTATTGAACGGGCGTTGCGAACAGATAAATGCCCGAACAAATTAGAAGAGCTGCGCCCTTGGATGTTTAGGGTTATCCGAAATCTTAGTATTGATGAGTTGAGAAAAAAACGCGTGCGTCGGGAATATATTCAGGCGCAGGAACGTCTATCTGATGGGCTCTCTTCACACCCTGATGTGGCACGAGATACATTATTGCGCATTGCTTTTGATAAATTGCCACCAAATGCACGGGAAATACTGTTTCTAGTGGATATTATGGGTACTAAATATAGTGAAGCTGCAAAGATCATCGGTGTTCAAAATGGCACAGTTATGAGCCGAGTCAGCAGAGCACGCAGACAGTTGTTAGAATTGGTGGATGGATCAGAGATCACCGAGGCGCGTAGAAAGAAGAACTAATGGACTTGATTGAGGAAGATGATTGGGATGCCTTGAGCGCCTATTGCGATGGTGAATTACCTGCGCCTGATGCTGCTATATTGGAAGCTCGGTTAGAAAAAGAACCTGCGTTACAAGAGGCCTTGGCGCAAATTCAAGGCATCGGGCTGGCGTTGCGTCCCTTACGACCCGAGATTGGACCCATGCCTGCCGCTCAGAAGCCAATACAACAACGTTATGGGTATTTTGCTATTGCCGCCTCTATAGCGTTGTTTGTTACATTTGCGGGCCAATTCCTCTTCGACTTCAAATCAGCGCTTTCACCATCGGATCAACATCAGGCGTTCTTGCAGCAGGAATTTAATGTCTCAACTGATGATATTCGAAAAGTGAATTCCAGAAGTAACATACCCGATTTGACCAGTGCAAACCTTGTTTTGGTAGCCAGTGTCGCTGGCAATGATGAAATTCAGGCATTCCATTATGCAGGTCGCAATGGGTGTCGGCTAACGCTTGCCATTACAAAGAGCGATCCGCCAAATATTAATGTAACACTTGATTTACTTACCGCGTCATGGAGCAGCGTATCAGGTCATTACACATTATTGGCCACCAGAATGGACAGCAATCGCTTTGCCACCATCTCCAAGTTCATACGCTTTCATTTTGATCAGAAGGGTCGTCCTGTAACCACTATGGCGATGCAAAACGCGACCGAAACCGCAGCCCCTTGCGCGGCGGCTTAAGGCCTTTCGCGTTTTACTTGAGACACCAGACATCCCTTAACGCGTTGAAGTCGTTGATTTCAGGCAGCGTTAGGTTATTCAAGTCGAATGCGAAAGGCTATTGGCAAGGGACAACGTCATCATTCAATCGGTTTAGGAAAATTTGGCCGATCTTCACCGTAATGCACGGCCAAATAATCCAGAATTACTGTGCGATCAGGCTCTTCGATCTCATCCATTTCCTGTTCGTCCACCATCCAGACAAGCAGTTCATCCCAGTGGGTACGGCTGAGACCCTGCTGCGCGACAATCCGTTCAGAATGACAGGCCGAACAGGCGTAGAAAGTTTCTTCAGCTCCCGCCGCGTTGAATAGCACGCCAAATTCAGCAAGTTCTTCTGCTGTTCCGGCCTCGGGTTCGACTGTTCCCGCCGCGATGGCCATGTCCAATGGGGTGTCCGATTGGGTATTAAGAAAGGCAATAAGGTTCAAGCGGTCGGCCGGTTTTTTCAAACCTGCAAAGCTCATTTTTGTCCCTTTGACCAGTGCTTTTGGTTTTTCCAAAAATGCATCTAGTCGATCAAGTTCCCATAAACCACCAAAGGCAGTCAGAGCTTTTGAGTATTTGGCCCCTTCCACCGAGGCGACGGGACGCTGAAGGATGCCATAAAGATTTGGTCCAACCTTGTTCTTCCCACCACTGGAAATCGTATGACACGATTTACATTTCTTGAAGACCTTCTCTCCTTTAGCGATATCTGCATTAACAAGTTGCTCCAAGAGCGGCTCTTGGGCCTGAACATTTGACGCCACAAAAGCAGCTGTGGATAGTACAGCCGCACCAAAAACGAGGTATTTCATTGTCTCTCCCATAAAAAGGGCAACCATTTATTGATTGCCCCATAGTCTTATTGATTGTTGGATTAGCTGGCGCGCACGCCGACACGGTGCATTGTGTTGTTCAGATACCCCTTCGGGTTCCAATCAATTGCAAAGGGTTGCATGACACCATCGCTATCCGTGGCACGCGCCCATATTTCATAGTAACCAGCTTGCGCAAATTTGGCAATTGTACGCCAATTTTGCCATGCACCAGAGTTCACTGGTTGGTCCAGTTCTGCATCTTGCCACGTTGCCCCAAAATCCAATGAGACTTCAAGTTTCTGAATTGTACGGTCCCCAGCCCAAGCATGGCCGCGCACGTCTGTTTCCATACCAATGTCCGCATTGTTCGCAGGAAAAGTGACCAAAGATTTTACGGGCATACGCTCGATAATTACAAAATCTTCTTTGGCTACTTCTTCTCCAGCAGAAACTTTACGATTTGGAACACGGTAGGCCTTGCCAGTCATTTTCGGTCCGTCATGGACGATATCACGCAGCTCAATCCGCTTTAACCATTTCTGAGCCGTGGATGCTGGCCAACCTGGCACAACAAGGCGCAACGGTGCGCCGTTCATTGGATGCAAGGGCGCACCATTCATTTCAAACGCAATCAAAATATTGTCGGTCATTGCCTTGGAAATCGGCACGCCGCGCGACAAGGAAAGTTTACCCGCTTTACCCGACAAATGCGTATCGGCACCATAATGTGCGGTGTAAATTACGTTGGACTGAACCCCCGCTTTTTCCAACACGTCTTTCAGCCGAACACCTGTCCATTCAGAACAGGCAACCGCCCCGTAAGTCCATTGGTTGCCTTTTGCAGGTGGATCAAAAAATCCGCGACCATTGCCACCGCATTCCAGCGTAAGGGCCATTGTGACAACTTCGAACTGCTCCCGCAGATCGGCGATTGTTAATTTCATTGAATTGTCGACGAAACCGTCAATCGTCAGTTCCCATGTGTTTGGGTCAACCTCTTCTGGTGGGATACCGTTGTTTCGAACGAAATGACGTGATGTCGGCGTAATGGCATCGTCCAACAATTCTGGAGGTGTCTCAGCATTCACGGGGCGATCATTTAATAGCGTTAAACCGTCCTTGCCCATAAGCACGTTGTCTTGCGCCATTGCTGCCGGCACAAACCCAATCGGCATGTTGCGATGAAACGGGATAGATGTCCCCACCATCGCCGCCATTGTTGCCAGACCCGTTTTTTTCAAAAAACCGCGGCGATCCGAATTGGCCACACGCCCAAAGAATTCTTTATCGGCTTTTTGGGGGTCTTCCGCGAAAAAGCTATATACATCCCGTGTCTCATTATCTTTTGGTGACATTATTTTCTCCCTGTTTTACCAGTTCCATCCCCGAAGTGATGCAACCCACTACAAGAAAGACGTGCCAAGTCTTCAAATAATTCCATAATTTTTTATCTTACCATTTCCCTAATTATTTGTTGCGTTGGATATTGAATGTTTTTCTACCCCAACTTCTCAACGTTTGTGCAGGTGCAGCGAATGTCTATTTCAATGGATAACACGGAAGCATAAGCAGTTGGGACGAAAGGCAGGAATGGGCCGCCAGTGAAGGCGACCCAAAATTGTTAAATCTCTACAGCTTCGGAAATGGCCAAAGCATCCTCTAGTTCTACACCAAGGTAACGGACAGTGCTGTCCATTTTCGTGTGGCCTAGCAACAACTGCACGGCACGCAAATTTCCCGTTTTCTTGTATATCTGCGAGACTTTGGTTCGGCGCATAGAATGGGTTCCGTAGGCGCTTGGTTCCAACCCGATTGACTTAACCCAATCTCGAACGAGGCGCGCATACTGGCGTGTGGATATGTGATACCGATCATGAAATCGGCCCGGCCACAGGAATTCCGATCCGACCATCATCGGGTCTTTCAGCCAAGTCACCACAGATTTGCGTGTCCCTTCTGTGATTTCAAAGCGAACAGGTTTTTGCGTTTTGCTTTGCAACACAGAGGCTCGCTCTTTCATTTGACTGGCAGTAAAGACATCCGCAACTTTCATACTTACTAGATCACACCCTCGCAGCTTGCTATCGATGGCCATATTAAAGAGAGCCAGATCGCGGGTATTTTCAGATATTTCCAAACGAACACGAA
>CALGTJ010000504.1 GCA_937901435.1 uncultured Rhodobacter sp.
GCAAGATTTCGCGGGCGCAATGCGGTGCTGATTCTTATGAATGCGCTGATGGGGCTGCCGCCGGTTGTGGTCGGGTTGCTGGTCTATCTGCATCTGTCACGGTCGGGGCCGTTGGGTTTTCTGGGGCTGCTGTATACGCCGACCGCAATGATTATTGCCCAGACGATCCTGATTGCGCCCATCGTTGCGGCCCTGTCACGGCAGGTGCTGGAGGATTTGCATATGGAATACGCAGAGCAATTCCACTCGCTTTGCCTGACCCGCTTGCAGACGGTGCAGGCGCTGTTGTGGGATGCGCGCTATTCGTTGCTGACGGTGGGTTTGGCCGGGTTTGGACGTGCTGTGGCCGAGGTTGGCGCGGTGATAATTGTGGGTGGCAATATCGACCATCTGACCCGTGTGATGACGACGGCCATCGCGCTGGAGACGTCCAAGGGCGATCTGGCGCTGGCGCTGGCTCTTGGGATCATTCTGCTGGTCATCGCGCTGGGTGTGAACGCCGCTGTTCAGTCGGTGCGCATGACGGCCACGAGGCAAGCCTATGTTTGATGCAGGCACAATAGGCGCGCAGATCGGATCGGCGCCGATGGTCAGGCGCACAGAAAACAAGGCGATCTTGCCGCTGCGGGTGAGAGACCTCTCGTTAAGGTTTGGCGAGGCGAGCGTTCTGGACGCGGTGTCACTGGATCTGGGGCCAAGCGGATGCACCATGGTGATGGGGGCAAACGGGGCGGGCAAGAGCCTGTTTTTGCGGATTTTACACGGACTGATCCCGCCGACATCGGGGCAGATCGAATGGGGCGGCCATCCGGCGGCACAGGTCACCGCAAGACAGGCGTTGGTGTTTCAGAAACCCGTTCTTTTACGCCGCTCGGTGGCGGCCAATATCGATTTTGTCCTCAAGGCACGGGGCAAAGATCGCAGCAACGGGGCGGTGCTGTTGGACCATGTGGGGTTGTCGCATAAGGCCGATCAGCCCGCGCGGCTGTTATCGGGCGGCGAGGCGCAGCGGCTTGCCCTTGCGCGCGCGCTTGCGACAGAGCCTGAGGTTCTGTTTCTGGACGAACCCACTGCCAGCCTTGACCCGGCCTCGGTGTTGATGATCGAGCGGATCGTGAGCGGGGCGCGGGTACGGGGCGTCCGCATCATTTTTGTGACCCATGATGTGGGGCAGGCGCGGCGCATGGCAGATGAGGTCGTGTTCCTGCATCGCGGGCAGATCGCCGAGCACAGCCCCGCAAGCGACTTTTTCCCCAAACCGCAAAGCCAGGCGGCGCGGGACTACTTGAGCGGCAGGCTTGTTGTCTGACCGATCCACAAAAGGAGAAACCCGTATGCTAAGACATCCACTGAGAGCGACCGTGATGGCGGTGCTGCTTGCCGGCAGCGCCGTGGCGCAGGATCAGTCGATCATCGTCCAGTCCACCACCTCTACGGCGAACTCTGGCCTCTACGACTACCTTTTGCCCATCTTTCAGGGCAAAACCGGAATTCAGGTCAATGTGGTGGCTGTGGGCACAGGGCAGGCGATCAAGAACGCCGAAAATTGTGACGGGGACGTTCTTTTGGTGCACGCCAAAGCTGCCGAAGAAAAATTCGTGGCGGCTGGCTTTGGCACAATGCGCACGGATTTGATGTATAATGACTTTGTTATCGTTGGTCCTGCGACGGATCCTGCGGGTGTCAACGGTATGAGGGATGTGCAGGGCGCGTTGGGCAAGATCGCGGATCAAGGCGCGCTGTTTGCCTCGCGGGGGGATGACAGCGGCACCCACAAAAAGGAAGTTGCGCTGTGGAAAGACGCCGGGCTTGATCCGACGAGCGCAAGCGGCGACTGGTACCGCGAAACCGGCTCTGGGATGGGTGCCACGCTGAACGCCGGGATCGGGATGGGGGCCTATGTAATGACCGACCGGGCCACGTGGATCAACTTTGGCAACAAGCAGGATTACGTCATTCAGGTGCAGGGTGACGAGGATATATTCAACCAATACGGCGTCATCCCGGTCAATCCTGCGAAATGTCCCGCGGTGAATGTCGACGCGGCCAAGAGTTTTACTGATTGGCTGATCTCTGACGAGGGGCAAGGGGTGATTGCAGCCTATCAGGTCGACGATCAACAACTCTTCTTTCCCAATGCTCCTGACACCTGATAGGAATGCAGGGGCGGCCATTTGGGGTCGCCCCAATCCTGACGGAATGATGCCTGATACGATCCTGCCTGACCCGCCGCGTACGGACCACGAGTACCTGACCGTCAAGGAATTGGCAGGTCTTCTTCGCCTCAAAGAGCGCAAGATATACGACCTTGCGGCATCTGGCGCGTTGCCCTGCTCTCGTGCGACGGGCAAGTTGCTGTTTCCTGCCGCAGAGATCCGGCAGTGGGTGGAACAGGCCACATCTGGTGGCTTGGCGGGGGCGGGGGCGGTCGAGGTCGCCGCGAGGCCGCCGATTGTCCTTGGCAGTCACGATCCGTTGCTGGACTGGGCGATCCGTCAGTCGCGGTGCGGGCTTGCCAGTTATTACGATGGTTCACTTGACGGGCTTAACCGTTTTTCGCGCGGGGAAGGCGTGGCCACAAGTCTGCATATTTACGACGCCAGCACCGAAAGCTGGAACACTCAGGCCGTCGCGCAGGTGGCGGGACGTCAAAACGCGGTCCTGATCTCTTTTGCCACCCGGCAGAGGGGGCTGGTGTATCAATCAGGCAAGATGGCCCACGGTGGTCCATCCTCATCTGGTCTCGCTTCCTTTGGTCTGGCCGATCTGCCGGGTCTGCGTCTGGTGCCGCGCCAGCCGGGGTCGGGCACGGATACGCTGTTCAAGGAACTGGCCGCGCGGGATGGGCTGGATCTGTCACAGCTTGAGCTGACAGAGGTGGCCCGCACCGAAGACGATGCAGTCGAGGCCGTGCGTCGCGGCGATGCTGACGTGGCCTTTGGCCTCGAGGCCGTCGCACGCAACTATGGTTTGGACTTTACGACGGTAATCGAAGAACGCTTTGCGCTGTTGGTCGATCGCAAAGCATGGTTCGACCCGCCGCTGCAGGCACTGTTGGGGTTTTGTAAAACCGACACTTTTCTGTCCCGCGCCAAAGCTTACGGTGGATATGACGTCACAGATTGCGGCGATGTTGTCTGGAACGCCTAAGGCGTGGGCACAGTAGTCAAACGATCGCAGGATGCCCCGCCGCCTGAAGGGTTGTCTTAACGTTTCCCGACCCGTGTATGGCCACCGCAGAGGACACGTATCCGGGTCTTGCTAGCGCCTTTGCGGACCCTGCAGTCAAAGGCCTGAACAGCGGCCCCGTTCCGCGCAGCCTCTTGCATTTGTCTTGAGGCATTGCACTGGCTTGACACTTTGCCAGCCGTAATGCCTCTTCGCAAAGATGTGCAAAGGAGGCCCCCATGACCCAGTTCAATGCCGAGTTGAAAGAGCGTCTTGTCCGCTACTGCGCCATCGACAGTCAGGCGGATATGGACAGTGCCTCTGTGCCATCCACTGAGATCCAACACAGCATGCTGGACCTTATGGTGGCCGAACTGACCGCGATCGGCGCGTGCGATGTCACGAAAACCAGCTATGGCACGGTGATCGCAACGATACCCGGTACGGTTAACGGGCCGACCATCGGCTTTTTGGCGCATGTGGACACTGCGCCGCAATTCAACGCCACCGGGGTCAAGCCAAGAGTGATCGCGGGGTATAACGGCGGGGCGATCACCTTTCCCGATGATCCCAACCTGACCCTGACACCAGAGGATTTTCCCTATCTGGCCGAAAAGATCGGCGATGACATCGTCACGGCCTCGGGCCTGACCCTGCTGGGCGCGGACGACAAGGCCGGCATAGCGATCATCATGACGGCGGTGCGGCATCTGTTGGAAAACCCCCAGATCGAGCGGCCTGCGATGCGCCTCGCCTTTACCCCGGACGAAGAGATCGGTCGTGGTGTGGACCCCAGACTGCCCAAGGATCTGGGCGTGGATTTTGCCTATACCTTTGATGGCGGGGATCTGGGCGAGGTCGTGTTCGAGACGTTCTCGGCCGATTTCGCGGTCGTCAGGGTCAAAGGCGTGTCGATCCATCCGGGCAACGCGAAAGACAAGCTGGTGAACGCGATCCATCTGGCCTCGAAAATCGTGGACACCCTGCCACAGGTAACGATGACGCCTGAAACAACCGAGGGTATTCAAGGCTTTATCCATGCGGTTGACATGAAGGGCAGCGCCGACGAGATGACTGTGCGCTTTATTCTGCGGGATTTCGAATTGGCGGGGCTGGAGGCCAAGGGCGCGCTGTTGCGCCAAGTCTGCGAGACGATTGGTGCAACAGAGCCGCGCGCCAAAATCGACTGCGCAATCACGCCGCAATACCGCAACATGCGCTACTGGCTAGAGGATGACATGACCCCCGTCAGCCTTGCCAGTGCGGCCCTAGCCGATCTGGGCATTGCTGAAAAATCAGTGCCGATCCGCGGGGGCACGGACGGGTCGCGTCTGACCGAATTGGGTGTGCCCTGTCCCAACCTGTTTACGGGGATGCAGAATGTGCACGGGCCGCTGGAATGGATCTCTGTGCAGGATATGGCAAAGGCAACGGCCCTTTGCCTGCGGATCGCCGAACGCGCCGCACTCCCCGTGCCAACAGGCTGACCTCTGGTCTGTGCAAACCTCTGATAAAAAACGCGCCAGTTCCCCATTGTTGGCTTGAACTGCGCGGCGTAACTCATAGAGTGAGAGGCTGAACGTGGCCACCTGTGTGGACGTGTCGCGTCATCCAAGGGAGGACTATTATGACTATCAAGAATACGCTTTTCGCCACCGCATCCGTTGTCGCTGTGCTGGGGCTTTTACCTGCAATGGCTGCCGCCGAGACAAAGCTGAAATGGGCGCATGTCTATGAATCCAGCGAACCGTATCACACCTGCGCCGTGGCGGCGAACGACTTGTTGATGGACGCCACCGAAGGGCGCTACGGGATCGAAGTGTTCCCGGCGTCGTCCTTGGGTAAAGAGGTCGACATCAACGAAGGTCTGGGTTTTGGCACAGTCGATATCATCTATACCGGGCAGTTGTTCGCAGGCCGGTCTTATGGCCCGATCGCCATAGGCGGCGCCCCGTTCATGTTCCGCGACTGGGATCACTGGGACAAATATCGCAACTCTGATCTGTTCGGGGAAATGTCGCAGGGCTACACCGATGCCACGGGCCACCATATCACCGCGATGACCTATTACGGCGCGCGTCACGTGACCTCGAACAAGCCGATCCTGACGCCTGCCGACATGGTCGATCTGAAAATCCGAGTGCCAAACGCGCCACTATACATGATGTTCCCAGAGGCCACCGGCGCGAACCCTGCACCCATCGCCTTTGCCGAGGTCTATCTGGCGTTGCAGCAAGGGACTGTGGATGCACAGGAAAACCCTCTGCCCACCATTCAGGCCAAGAAGTTCTATGAGGTCCAAAAGGACATCAACCTGACCGGCCACATCACCGATGCTTTGCTGACCATCGTCGGTGGCCCGGCGTGGGACGCGATGAGTGAGGCCGATCAAGGCGCGCTGTCGCAAGTGACCAAAGACACCGCGATTTGCGCCACGGATGCGATCATCAAAGCCGAGGGCGAATTGGCCGAATGGTTCCGCGGTGAAGGCGTTCAGGTGAACGAAGTCGACCGTGGCCCGTTCATCGAGGCGGTCAAAGCCATGCACAACGGAGAAATGGCGACTTGGGATCAGGCGACATACGACCGTCTGCAAGCCATCGACTAAGCTGACCCACGACTCATGCAGGCGGGTCACTGTGCCCGCCTGCACCCACTATTAGCCCCCGAAGGAAACGCCATGAGCGGACAAGATTTGTCTGAAGAGAACCTGACGGCGCCGATCATCCTCGAAGAAGAAGAAATCGACCTGTCCGATCAGGGATGGGATGACGCCGTGGTGCTGGTCCTGTTCTGGGGCTTGGCCTTTGTCGTGTTTCTTCAGTTCTTTACGCGCTACATCCTGAATGATTCCATTGCGTGGACCGAGGAAATCGCGCGCTTCATGCTGATTGGTGTGACCTTCATCGGGGCCATCATGGCCACCCGCAAGCAAAGCCATATCGCTGTCGAATTCTTTTACCGCTGGATCCCCCGCACCGGGCGACGGATCGCGCAGACCTTTATTGACATCGTGACCACCGGATTTTTCATCATGCTGGCCTATTACAGCTCGCAGATCGCCGGACGCACGCGGCAGATGATGGTCTCTCTCGATATTCCGAAATCGACGATCTACTGGATTGTGGCCGCCGCTTTCGTCTGTATGGCGCTCTATTCTGCGTGGAACACATGGCGACACCTCAGCACCGGCACCAGCAAACTGATCGACCCTGAACTGCATGCGGACCAGATCCGCGCCATCGACTAGGAGCATCCCCCAGTGGACATTATTTGGCTTTTCGTGATGCTGGCGGGCATGTTGGTCTTGGGCATTCCGGTGGCGATTGCCCTTGCCGGATCTTCGGCGATTTTCATTGTTTTCAATGGCTCACCGCCGCCGATGGTGGTGGCGCACCGCATGATCAACGGGGTTGACAGTTTTCCTCTGCTCGCGGTTCCCTTTTTCATTCTGGCGGGAAACCTGATGAACACCGCAGGGATCACGGAACGCATCTTTAATTTTGCGCTGGCGCTTGTCGGCTGGATGCGGGGCGGGCTTGGCCATGTGAACGTAGGCGCGTCCGTGATTTTCGCGGGCATGTCCGGCGCTGCGGTGGCAGACGCGGGCGGGCTTGGCGCAATAGAGATCAAGGCAATGCGCGACGCCAACTATGACGCGAAATTTGCCGTTGGCATCACGGCGGCCTCGTCAACCATCGGCCCGATCATTCCGCCGTCTCTGCCGATGGTCATTTACGGGGTCGTCGCGGGGGCCAGCATCGGGCAGTTGTTCGTGGCCGGGTTTATTCCGGGGTTGATGATGGCGCTTTCGCTGATGATCATGATCGCCATCATGGCCCGGCGCAAAGGCTTTGGCCGCGATCAGACCTTTTACTGGTCGGTCTTATGGTCGACATTTCAGCGCGCGTTTCTGTC
>CALGTJ010000505.1 GCA_937901435.1 uncultured Rhodobacter sp.
AAAGGCCGCATAAATGAGTTGAGAGACCGGAACGTAACCGTGACAAGACCATACCAGTTCGAGCCCGGTGACCCCGAAGGCCCTGTTTCCGCCACCACTATGCTGCATCAAGAAAACAAGGACCGCTTGGGCCCACTAGAGGCGGAGGCCGCGCGCATTGCCACCCTCATCGCTGACCGGGGTCAATTCGTGCTCGAAGGCTTGGCCAAGGCAAAGCTCGAACCGGAGCGCTCCCGTGAACTCATGAACCAGCGGGATCAGCTTGCGCGCAGCCTTTGGGCCTTCACCCGTGAGCAGAGCCTGTTCGAAGCGGCCGAAAACAGCCTGCACCTGCGCATGTACCGTCGTTACGACAAGCACTATCAGACCTTTATGGCCGATCCGTCGACGGATGGCGGTCCTGACGCGGGCAGTGAAATACTCGATGCGCTGCTTTCCCAGCTGAACACCGAGTTGGATCGAGGTGACGGTTATAGCATTGACCGTTTCGATATTCCGGAGGATGGGGACGAACCGGCCGCCGAGATGTATCTGCTATTTCACCCCGACCCTCCGACCAGCGTTCGAGAGATTGATGATTCCGGCAATCGGTCTCGCATCTATTTCCGGCCACCCGGTGAAGCGATGATCGTCTACACACCTTCGACAGGTCGAGTTCATGTTCGGGCAGGCAACAGAACCCTGCGCCACACCATCGCCGAGCGGTTCATTGAGACGGCTTTGGATCAGACGTATTCGAACCAGCCGGTCGATTTTCAGGCGTACGATATCTCGCAATTCCTGTCGGGTTTTGATCTGATTCCGCCCGAACTGGACGATGCGGTGATCCTGCGTGCTCAGGTGATCCGTGCCGAAATCAGCGTTGGAAATTTGGCAAACCGCCTTTCACTGTCGACGACGATCAACCAGGACATATCGGCCATAATAGGTGCACAGCCCGGTCTTGACCGCATTTTCTCCCGCGCCGTCGCGATCCGCTTTGTGGAAATTGCAGTCAGGTATCGCCGCGTCGGCGCATCACATGAGAAAACACTCAATTTCACTTTGACCGACCGAAACACAAGCAGCCTGCTCAGCTTGGACGATCATTTCGAGCGCGTACTCGGTCACCGGTTGCTTCGGCATTGGAACATCATGCAGGAGGGGCGCGCCCCGAGCGCTGATGAAGGCATGGCCATTGTGCCTGCACTGCTCTCCATCTGGGACATCGGCGCAGACAGGATTGCAGGCGCCTGGCTACTGGATCGCGGGATCGATCCCGCTCTTCTGACAGAGTTGGGTTTCCTTGTGCCCGCGGGCTGGGAAGGCGACGACCTGATCGATGACGAAGACGGAATTGGCCCAGTTGCGGCCGAAGTCGTTGCACAACCGGACAAGGTCGATCTCAAAGTTGCAGAGGGCCATGTTGCTCCCAGTGGTGGCAGTCCGGATCGCTATAGAATCTATCGTGTGCGCGATGGCTGGGTCGAGGAGCATCTTCGCGCCCGATTGGAAGATACGCTGGATGCGCCTGCCATCGAGGAATTGAATAAACACCTGCTGTATCTTGGCACGCTCGAGATCGACAACCGGGATGTTCCGATCTACCTGGCTCGCAGTCTGGACCAGGAAAAAGTCAGGGCGTCGGTCGACGGAGAGCTAAGGGCACGCAGCAGCCTTGGGATTGGGCTGGTGCTGCAGGCTGGAAACGCGGCGGGGGCGTGCCTTGCTGCGAATGTTCTGACGCCTCTTGCCGATCACATGGAAGCCGACGAACCGGAAATCACCCTGGTTGCGGACAAGCTCAAGGCCATCTTTCGACGCGACCAATCTCTCGCGCGAGGCGGGCTGACCGTGCAGCTTGAACGCACTGGCGAAAATTCCGGAACGCTTTTTGTGCCGGGAAAGGGATCCATCGACATATCGGGTGAACAGAGGCTGCTCGTCGTTCAGCGGCTTGTGGACGCCCACAATAATGGCCCCGCACCAATCGTAACAGCAGATCTTATTTCAGGCATTGAGGACCAATCATTGTCCAACATTTTTGGGTCTGTGCTTTGGAAAAAGCTCAAGGCAGACTTTGTCCGATCTCCGAAACGTAAGTGGTGGGAGATCGCGATCTGAGATCAACTCCGATCCGGCTCCGTTCCGAGGTCTGACGAACTCCGATTCTTGCGTCCAATAGGAGTGCTCCACAGCAAAGAGGAGCACTTCCAATGCCGACTCCCGACACTTCTCGCCAGCCAGCCCAGACGAACTGGACCGGTGGTGCCAAGACGAAACCCACCCCTTTCAGCCCCGAATGGCGCTGCACGCGCTGTGACAAGCTGCTCGGCGTCTGCCGGGACGGCCGCATGCACCTGCGTTTCGCGCGGGGCCACGAGTATTTCGTTGGCTTTCACAGGGACGATTTTTGTGTTTCGCTCAAAGCGCGCAGATCGGCTGAAACTAC
>CALGTJ010000506.1 GCA_937901435.1 uncultured Rhodobacter sp.
GTACGAACCAAACTCGCGGCAATCTCGGAAGAACGATCGCGCCAAAGGTTTGGCTTTGCGTGGAGGTGGAACACATTCTGGGTAAGAGCTTTCAAAAGGGCATCACACTTCGGCACTTGCGTGCACTCGTTGCACTCTCAGATCTGAAATTGGTCGCGCGTGTGTCTGAAGCGCTTGGCGTGACGCAGCCAGCCGTGTCGAAACAGATTGCCGAGTTGGAAAAAATCGTCGGTATGCCTGTTGTCACTCGCGACCGCAACAGGCTTTACCTTACACCAGTTGGCGTCCGTCTTGCAGATCATGCACGTCTTGCACTTGGCCAACTTGATCGCGCAGCCTTTGACATTGAGGCGATGACAAGTGGGGTGTCCGGCTCTGTCTCTGTCGGCGTGGTTAGTTCAGTCGCTCCCACCCTGTTGCCTGGCACCATTGAGCTGTTCAAGCGCAGCACGCCGCAGGCAAACGTGTCCGTTTCCGAGGGCCATTTTGTTGAACTATTGCCCCAGCTTGAGGCCGGCGCGCTGGATATGGTCATCGCGAGAATTTGGCAGCCTCAGGAATTGGCCGGGATTGACCAAATGGCCTTGTTCTCGGAACCGATCGTTGTTGTCGCCGGGCGCGATCATCCGCTTTTGCAAGGGGAGGACGTGTCATGGGCGGACGTCGCAAGCTATCCTTGGATATTGCCCCAACCGAATTCAGTCGCACGTCAGGCGGTGGATGCCCTTTTTGCAGCAAATGGCTTGCCTCCTCCCAATAATACAGTCGCGTCTTTGTCAATTGCCCTGAACCTTGAACTACTCCGGGCGATGCCTGCGCTTGGATTCCTCCCGCAGCGGCTTGCGCAGGCGCAGGCCGCGCGGGGCGAAACCGTGATCCTGCCCCTTGATACACGTGACTTGCTGTCAGAAGCGCGCTGTTTTTGGCGCAAAGACAAGGCTTCGCAGAATGCAACGCTGGCTTTGTTCCTCAAGTGCCTGCGGCAAACCACTGAGGACTCCAAAACCATTCCTTTTGGTTAATGTTTCTGGCGAAGGTTTCACTATTCTCTAGGCGGATCACCTCTTATCATAACCAAACACGCGGTTTGGGAGGGCTAGGGTGTCAATTCGAACATTTGCGATAACGGGTATTAGACTTTGAGCGGCGACGCGCTTCTTGCGCGATCTGCCTGTGAGGTCCTTGCAGCCTTCAAGGCTCGGGCTTTGACACCAAGTGCTTACTTGGATGCCTGTCTCGAGCAAATTTCGCACTTCAATCCCAAGATAAACGCCATTGCCGCAATGGATATCGAGAGCGCCATTGCTTGCGCTACGGCCGCAACACAACGTTGGCAAGACGGATGCCCGATGGGGCCGCTCGACGGGTTGCCGATTGGCGTGAAGGATTTGCAGAACACCAAAGGCTTGTTGACCACCCATGGCAGTATCCGGGCGCGGGGATACATCCCTGAAAGCGATATGCCGATGGTTGCGCGTCTGCGGGCGGCGGGCGCTATCATTCTGGCAAAGACAAATGTTCCCGAAATGGGGGCTGGCGGAAACAGTCGCAATCGGGTTTGGGGTGCGACGGGTAATCCCTTTGGTGCCAATCTCATTGCGGGTGGCTCGTCTGGTGGCTCTGCCGCGGCACTTGCGGCCAACTTCTTGCCACTGTGTACAGGTTCGGACACGGGTGGGTCGCTTCGCATGCCTGCCGCACTTTGTGGAGTGGTGGGCTACCGGCCCTCTGTTGACGTGATCGCCCATCCCACACGTCCCTTGGGTTGGTCAGGCATTTCGGTACTTGGCCCAATGGCGCGTACGGTTGATGATCTGACGCTGATGCTGGACGTGTGTAAGGGATATCACGCTGATGATCCGCTATCCGCGCCCTCTGTCACCGGCCGTTTCGCCGAGTTACCATCCACAAACTTAAAAGACCTGCGCGTTGGATTCAGCGAAGACTTTGGTGGCGCGCCGGTCGAGCAAAGCATCCGAGAGACGTTCCGCGCGCGCCTTGAAGTGCTTCGTCCGCAGGTCAAGGAATGCCGCGCAGCAGATCTCGACCTTGGTGACATGGACCGCTGTTTCGATATTCTACGGGCCGAGAGTTTTGGCGTGGCCTTCGGCGAGGCCGTGGCACAGGACCCCGACAGCTTTGGGGCGCATATCAAGGATAATGTTGCCCTTGGGCAAACCATGTCACTCGCCGATCGTGGTTGGGCTCATGCCGAACAAACCCAGATCTTGCGCAAATTCAACGCGCTGATGGCAGAGTTTGATGTGATCGTTTTACCAACATCGCCAGTCTCGCCGTTTGCCTGGACAGAACCCTATGCCGACGTCATCGACGGGCAGAAGATGGACATTTATTACCGCTGGCTTGCGCTCTGCTATCGGGGCTCCTTGGCGGGTGGACCGTCGATCACGCTGCCTTGTGGACGCGACGCCGCTGGAATGCCGTTCGGCCTTCAGGTTTTAGGACCGCTTCGCGGAGATTATGGGTTGCTCAGCGCTGCAAAAGCGATGGAAGGCCTTTTTGAGCACTCAGAACAGACGAACCGGCCTTTGGCTGATTTGGAAAGGCTCCCTCACTCGGATGTCGATCTGCGGTCTATTGTGACACATCCAGCCGATCTGAGCGCAGGCCTTGCGACCCCAAACGCCACTCTACGGACGGCGGTGTAACATGTGGCTGATCCCGATCATCTTTGTTTTACTGCTGATCAGCGGAACGGCCTTTGCCTATCTGATGGGCGCTGTGTCTGTCGTGACCTTTGTCGCGGCCGACAAAAGTCAGTTCCTGTCGATCTTGCCCCAACGCATCTTTGCCCAACTGGACGTCTTCGCCTTCATGGCGATGCCGCTCTTTATCCTGACAGCAGAGATAATGAGCCGTGCCGGAGTAACGCGCAGCCTGATCGATTTTGCGATGGCCATAGTGGGTCGGTTTCGTGGCGGCCTGGGACATGTGAATATCCTCACAAGCGTCTTTTTTGCGGGCATCTCAGGATCGGCGATCGCGGATAGTGCCGCTTTGTCGCGTACATTCGTGCCTGAAATGAAAGCACGCGGTTATGACCCTTACTATGCGGGTGCCATCACCGCGGCATCGTCGATGATCGGGCCGATCATCCCGCCATCGATAATCATGATCATCTACGGTGGTCTGACAGGGGCATCCGTTGCGGCGCTATTCATCGCCGGAGTCGTCCCCGGACTGCTGCTTGCGGCAGCGCTAATGATCCTCAATGCAGTCATTGCGCACATCAAAGGGCACCCTGGCGGTGCGTCTGACGATTTGCCGCGATTCTTGCCAAGCCTGCTGAACGCGGCACCGGCACTGTGTCTGCCTGTCGTGATCCTTGGCTCACTAGTGTTCGGATTGGCGACGCCGACGGAAGGGTCAGCCATTGCAGTCTTTTTCGCGCTCATGGCGGGCCAATTTTACAAAGGCTTGAACTGGAAGATGATCTTTGACGCGGTTGAGGCCACGGCAAAGATGACGGGCACGATCTTTATCATTCTCGCCGCTATTTCGGTTCTGGGGTATCTGGCGGGCCAACTGGGCTGGTCACAGGCTCTTGCAACATGGGTCGACTCGTTCGGACTTACAGGGACAAAATACCTGTTTTTCCTCGTTTGCATCTTCCTGATCGCGGGGATGTTCATGGATACACCCGTAGCCCTGACCCTGTTGATCCCGCTATTTGCACCACAAGCCCTGGAGCAAGGCATAAGCCCAATCCAACTGGGCATCGTCTTGTGCTTTAACCTATGCGTCGGTTTGATTACGCCGCCCTTGGGCAAATGCCTGGTGGTTGTGTCGGCGCTGACAAACCTCAACTACTGGCGGCTGGCATTCGCTTCGCTGCCCTTCATTTTCGTACAGGTGCTGTTGTTGCTTGCGTTGGTCTATTGGCCGGCACTTAGCCTCACATTGCCTCGCCTGTTCGGATTTTCTGTGAACTAACCAAAACTTAGGGAGGACGACAAATGAAACTCAAGGCACTTACATTAGCGGCATTGCTCGCAATGGCCACGTCTGCAACTGCAGAGGTCAAAATTGCACTGGACAGTGCACCGGATCTGGAAACATCCGGTTCATACAACTGGGCATTTTCTTTTGGCAACGCGCTGAAAGAAGCGGGCATGGACGTGCGCGAAATGCCACGCGGCTCTGTCGGCAATGAGGCCGAGAAATTCGATCAGGTCTCGACTGGCTTGCTGGAAATCTCGCTGTCAGATGTGCGCGCTGTGGCGCAGGTTGATCCGTTTATCTACGGGGTTCGCCTGCCCTACATTTTCTCGGACATCGCGCACATGGACCGCGCCTTGGCTGCGGGCGATGTTTACAACCGCATCAATGAAAACCTAGCAGAGCAGGACGCTATCCTCTTGGCACTGGCACCGCTTGGACCTGCGTCCGGCGTGATTACCACAACCCAAGCTGTGCGCTCTCCAGCGGACATGGCTTCGCTGCGGATGCGCGCCTTGGACGATGCGCAGATTGCGATGTATCAAGCGTGGGGCTCCAGCGGTACGATCGTGCCTTGGGGTGAAGTCCCGGCTGGCCTGCAAACGGGCGTTATTGACGGCTATCTCAATTCGCCCTTCGTGCCAGTGATGTTTGGTCAAACAGATTTCATCAAGAACTTTGCCGATGCAGATGTGATCTGGCCACTGCGGGCAGTTATTGCCTCCAAAGACTGGTATGATGGGCTGTCAGATACAGATCGCGCAAGCGTTGATGCCGCTGTCGTCACTGCAGATGCAGCCGCACGTGAATGGCTCGCGGCAGCATCGGTAAACGGGTTGCTGGCGCTTGAGGAAAAGGGCGTGACAGTACAGCGCCTTACGCCAGAAGAGCGTGCAGTCTTCCGTGAGGCATCTCTGCCGGTCTACGATTCAGACCTGATGACAGCAGAGGATACCGCGCTGTGGA
>CALGTJ010000507.1 GCA_937901435.1 uncultured Rhodobacter sp.
TGATGGTGATCATCGGCAAGCGCGGGCGGCACATCACCGAAGAGAACGCCTATGACCACATCTTTGGTTACACGATCTTTAACGACGGATCCGTGCGGGACTATCAGCGCAAGACCCATCAATGGACCCCGGGCAAGAACTTTGACGCGACTGGCCCCGTGGGCCCTGTGGTCGTGACGCCGGATGAATTGCCTGCCGGGTGAAAAGGGCTGAAAATCGAAAGCCGCGTGGGCACAGAGATCCTGCAAACCGCCAACACGGACGATATGCTCTGGCCCGTGGCCAAGACCATCGCCACGATCAGCGAATATTCCACCCTCGAACCCGGAGATTACATTGCCATGGGCACGCCTACCGGTGTGGGGCACGCGAAAAAGCCGAACCCACGCTGGCTGGTGCCCGGAGACGTCATCGAATGCGAAATCGAAGGCATCGGCATCTGCGCAAATCCGGTGGTGGACGAGGTCGCCTCTTGACATTGCTTTAGGCACAGCCTCAAGCACCCTTATGCCGATCCATGACCTGTCTTCTGCGCTGATCATCTTCGTCGCCTTCGTTCTGGGCGGAGTGCTGAAGGGTGCGACGGGGGCAGGGACGCCTGTGATTGCGGTGCCGGTGATGGCGGCCTTTTTCGATATCCGCGTCGCGGTGGCGATCATGGTGACGCCGAATTTGCTGACCAATATCAACCAGATCTTCAAATTCCGCGCGCATCATCTGCCACAGCGTTTTGCGCTGTATTTCGCCATCGGCGGGGCTGTCGGGGCAGGGGTCGGCACGGTGATGCTGGTCTATCTGCCTGCGCGGGTGTTGACGCTTTTGGTGGCGGGGGCGGTTGTTCTGTATATCTCGCTGCGGCTGTTGCGCCCGGATTTCAAGCTGGGCTTTGACCTTGCCCGCCGCATCGTTTTGCCCGCCGGGTTCCTCGCGGGCATGTTGCAGGGAGCGGTCGGCATCTCGGCACCTGTTTCGGTCAGTTTCCTCAACGCCATGCGACTGGCGCGCCCGGTCTTTATCGTAACAATATCGGGCTTTTTCTTTGCGATGTCGGCGGTCCAGATCCCGATGCTGGCCGTCTATGGCGTTATGACATGGACGCTTTTCGGGCTGGGGATCGCGTCGTTGGTGCCGCTCTGGATCGGGATGCCCATCGGGGAATGGCTGGCAAAACGCATGTCGGCAAAGGCCTTTGACCGGCTGGTACTGGTGTTTCTTGGCGGCATGGCGCTGCGGTTGATCTGGACGGCTTTGGTTTAGAAAGCCAGTCTGCAAGAGTTGCCAATCTGGCCCTCGAGAGGAGGATTGGTTTGCACATAGGGGGATTCCAATAGAAGGTATTCGCATGGTCACAGCCGCAGGCTTTTTTCTTCTTTTGACGGTACAAACCCTTTGTCCGCCTGCGCGTGAAGGCGCGCGGAAGCGATGAGTTTTGACTACATCATTGTTGGGGCTGGGTCTGCGGGATGTGTGTTGGCCAACCGGCTGTCCGCGAACCGCAATCTGCGGGTGCTGCTGCTAGAGGCGGGGGGGCGCGATCTGAACCCGTGGATTCATATCCCCGTTGGTTATTTCAAGACGCTGCATAACCCCAAGACCGACTGGTGCTATAAAACCGAACCCGACCCCGGCCTGAACAACCGGGCGCTGGACTGGCCGCGCGGCAAGACATTGGGCGGGTCGAGTTCGATCAACGGGCTGCTGTACGTGCGCGGGCAAAAGCAAGATTACGACGGCTGGGCGCAGATGGGCAACACCGGATGGGGGTATGACGATGTGCTGCCGCTGTTCAAACGTTCTGAGAGTTTTGAAGACGGCGCGGATGATCTGCATGGCGGCGAAGGTGGACTGGCCGTGTCGCGCATCCGCGCCAAAAGCGAGATTGCAGAGGCGTTTATCGGCGCTGCCGTCGAAATGGGCGTGCCCCGGACCGAAGATTACAATGGCGAGGACCAAGAGGGCGCGGGATACTTTCACCAGACCGCGCGCAATGGCTTGCGCAGTTCCAGTGCACGCGCCTTTCTGACCCCGATCAAGCGGTGCGACAATCTGGTGATCCACAGCCACGCCCATGCGCAATCCCTGATTTTCGCCTCTGATGCGCCCAAAACGGTGGTCGGCGTGCGCTACTTGCGCGACGGCCAGCCAACGGACGCGCGGGTGAGATCAGGGGGCGAGGTGATCCTGTCTGCCGGGGCCATCGGGTCGCCCCAGATCCTTGAGCTTTCCGGGATCGGGCGCGGTGATATTTTGCAAAGCGCGGGCGTGACCCTGCGCCATGAAGTGCCCGGCGTGGGCGAGACCCTGCAGGATCATCTGCAAATCCGGTTGGTCTACGAGGTCACGGTCCCGACGCTGAACGATGCCATCAACAGGTTGCTGCCACGCATTGGCATTGGCCTGACTTACATCCTGCGCCGCAAAGGCCCGATGAGCCTTGGGGCCAGTCAGGTGGCGATCTTTGCCAAGTCGATGCCGGGGCTGGAGACGCCCGATATCCAGTTCCATTTCCAACCGCTCAGTGCGGACAAGCCGGGGCTGGAAATGCATCCGTTTTCGGGCATAACCTCGTCCGTGTGCCAGTTGCGCCCCGAAAGCCGGGGACATATCCACATCCACAGCCCGCGCGCGGCGGATTATCCCAAGATTGTCCCGAATTACCTCTCTGCCCCCGCAGATCAGATGTGTGCGGTGAGCGCGATGAAATTTGCCCGCGCCATGACCCGGACCAGCGCGCTTGCGCCCTTTATTGTGCGCGAACATATGCCCGATACCAATCCACAAACGGATGAACAGCTGTTGGACTGCGCGCGCAGCATCAGCCAGACGATCTACCACCCCACCAGCACCTGCCGCATGGGACAGGATTCGCAGGCGGTGGTCGATGATCGCCTGCGGGTCAGGGGTCTGCAGGGGCTGCGTGTGGCCGATGCCTCTGTCATGCCCGCGATTACAAGCGGAAACACCAATGCGCCCACGATCATGATCGGAGAGAAAGCCAGTGATATGATCCTTGAGGACCGTAGGTGAGGCGCTTGTTTCATTGGGGATTTAGCGCCATGATCAGGCCAAGACGGCCATCCGTCAATCTGGACCTAAGCAGATCTGCCGATTGGCCCTATTCTATCCGCTCGGGGACGGGCACCTAAGGGCCTGAAACGGGCCCCGTAAAGCTTAGCGATATCGCGTCAGGAGACTGCCACATGAAGATGACCACCGAAGAAGCCTTTGTCAAAGTTCTGCAAATGCATGGAATCGAACATGCCTTCGGGATTATCGGCTCTGCCATGATGCCGATCTCTGACCTGTTTCCACAGGCCGGGATCAAATTCTGGGACTGCGCGCATGAATGTAACGCCGGGATGAGCGCGGATGGCTACACCCGCACCACCGGCAAGATGTCGATGGCGATTGCCCAGAACGGCCCCGGCATCACCAACTTTGTCACGCCTGTGATGACCGCCTACTGGAACCACACGCCCCTGCTGCTGGTCACGCCGCAGGCTGCCAACAAGACCATCGGGCAGGGTGGGTTTCAGGAAATGCAGCAGATGAACGTCTTTGCCGATTGCGTCTGCTATCAGGAAGAGGTGCGCGATCCCACCCGCATTGCCGAGGTGCTGAACCGTGTGATCCTCAAGGCGTTCCGTGGTTCTGCGCCCGCGCAAATCAACGTGCCGCGCGATTACTGGACGCAGGTGGTCGATATCGAATTGCCCCAGATCGTGCGCATCCAGCATCCGCGCGGTGATGCGACCGCCATCGATCAAGCGGCTGACCTGCTGAACAACGCCAAATTCCCCGTCATCCTGAACGGCGCGGGCGTGATCCTTGCGGGTGGGATCGAGGCCTCTGCCAAGCTTGCCGAACGCCTGTCCTCGCCCGTGTGTTGCAATTACCAGCACAACGACGCCTTTCCCGGCTCGCACCCCCTGTTCTGCGGCCCGCTGGGCTATAACGGGTCCAAAGCGGGGATGGAGATGATCTCTAAGGCGGATGTCGTGCTGGCGTTGGGCACGCGGCTGAACCCGTTTTCGTCGCTGCCTGCGTATCAAAATGACTACTGGCCCAAGGGCGCGAAACTGATCCAGGTGGATATCAACGCCGACCGCATCGGCCTGACCAAAAAGGTCGATGTGGGCATTCAGGGCGACGCGCGTCTGGTGGCCGAACAACTGTTGGCCAGGCTGAGCGACAGTGCAGGCGACGCCGGTCGCAAGGACCGTGAACAGGCCATCGCTCTGGCGAAATCCAAATGGGCGCAACAGCTTAGCTCTATGGATCACGAGGATGACGACGAGGGCACCACATGGAACCAACGCGCCCGCGACAAGGACCCAGAGCGTATGAGCCCGCGCATGGCGTGGCGTGCGATCCAGTCGGCGATGCCGGATAACGCGATCATCAGCTCTGACATCGGCAACAACTGCGCCATCGGCAACGCCTATCCGACGTTCGAGGCG
>CALGTJ010000508.1 GCA_937901435.1 uncultured Rhodobacter sp.
GAAATAGGCATTCATCGACAGGAAGATAAACAGGGTGAAATTGCGCGCCTTGGGTTCGGCCCAGATCTCTCGCAAACCGTCCATAAAGGGCACGTCTGGCTGCGGTTTGCTGGCCGTGACATGGCTTTCGATGCGCCCGACGGCGAGGATCGTTAGCGCAAAGGCCGCTAGCACGACGACGGCAACAACGGTTAACAGGCGCGACGGGGAATAGGGATCAAGGAAACTGCCCGCGACGCCAGCGGTCATGGCGATGCCAAAGATCATCATCAGCCATGTGATCGTGGCAGCGGCGGCCCGGCGATGCGGCGCGGTGGCGGTGGCCAAAAGCGCCAGCAACGAGGTGCCAGAGGCCCCGACGCCCAGCCCGATCAAGGCGTAGGCCAGAACAGAGAGCGACAGCGCAAGGGTGTAGCTGGAGGCGAACAGGGTCACGGCAAGCGCGGCCCCAAAGCCACCCATCGCCAGCACAGCCATTCCGCCGATGATCCAGCGCGTGCGATTGCCGCCGGTGTCAGAGGTATAGCCCCACTTTGGCCGCGACAGTTGGATACCATAGTGCAGGCCGACCAACGCGCCGGGCAGCACCGCAGGCAGGGCAAATTCCACCACCATCAGGCGGTTCAGGGTCGATGTGGTCAGCACCACAATCGCGCCCAAGGCCATCTGCACCAGTCCGAGACGTGCGATTTGCGCCCAGCTTAGCGTCATCTTACAGCCCCCTTAGCGCGAAAGCCGCGATCATCATGCCTGCCACATATAGCGTAATCCCGGTGCCATTATACCAAGGCGCTTTGCCCTTGGGGTCGCGCAACAACACACGCATCGCGGCGAATTGCGCCAGCAGAACGGCGGTGATGGCGAGCGCGTGCAGGGGCTTGCCCCACATCGCCAGCAAGGCAATCACCACAACCTGCGGAACGGTCATGACCCAACAGGCCACCTTGGCGGCCAGATCCGGCCCCAGCGTAACAGGCAGCGAGTTCACACCCATCTTGGTGTCGCCCTCCAGCGCCTTGAAATCGTTCAGCGTCATAATCCCATGGGCCCCCAACGCGTAAAGCGTCGCGATGATGATGATCGGCCATCCCGGTGCGCCAGAGGCCAGAACGGCGGCCCCCGTGAACCACGGCAGGCCCTCGTAGCACAGACCTACCAGACCCGGTCCCCACCAGCCTGACCGCTTTAGCCGGACAGGTTCAGCGGAATAGGCCCAGGCGGCAAGGACACCTACAACGGTCGCACCAAAGCCCCATGGGCCCAGCTGATACCCGACCACAAGCGACAGCACCGACATGGCCAAAGCGATCCACAGACCCCAGCGACCCGGAATGCGTCCCGATGGAATCGGGCGGTCCGGCTCGTTGATGGCATCCACATGCCGGTCGCACCAATCATTCGCGGCTTGCGACATCCCACAGACGATAGGCCCGGCCAGCAGAACCCCCAGCAACACCATATGCCACTGTCCCTGCACCGAAACGCCCGCAGAGATCACGCCACAGAGATACGCCCACATCGGCGGAAACCATGTGATCGGCTTGATCAGTCGCAGCGCGGCGGCCGGTTCTGGGTAGCGACGCGGGGGGTGGGTGGCTGAAATACTCATAGTGTCAGAATAATCTGACACTTTACGAATCGGCAAGTGTATAATTTTCTGGACAGCGATAAAAATCTTTGAATATCGCAAAGAATTGACCCTACAAAATAAAGGGCATGGACCGAAAAGCCACGAAAAATCGCTTTACCTTGGCAACAAGGAGATTAGGTTACCATCATAAGGATATGGAGGAATATCATGAAACTTTTCACTGCCACGGCTCTCGGGCTCGCTCTGCTAGGTGCCCCCGTTTTCGCGGATGGTCATGCATCTGGCGACGCTGAAGCTGGCGAAGCTGTTTTCAACAAGTGCAAGGCATGCCATTCGATTGTGAACGCCGAGGGTGACGCAATCGTCAAAGGCGGCAGGAACGCACCCAACCTTTATGGCGTCTACACCCGCGTTGCCGGGACCGCCGATTTCAAATATGGCAAGTCCCTCGTGGAAGCTGGCGAAAAAGGCCTGGCTTGGGACGAAGAGCACTTTGTGAACTATGTCGCGGACCCAAAGAAGTTTCTAGCCAGCTATCTGGACAGCAAGAGAGCACGCTCGAACATGGCCTTCAAACTGAAGGATGAGGAAGACGCGAAAAACGTCTGGGCGTATATCGTGTCTGTCGGGCCTGCTGTCGAAGCAGATGCAGCCGCAACAGACAGCGGAAGCTGATCAACCACAGTTTAGAACGCAAAATGGCGGTCCCGAGGGGCCGCCATTTTTGTATCTACCGTATCTGATCAGCTTTTAGATTCGTTCCGGTTCGCCCACAGCCTGTCTGCCTCGGACAACGCCTCTTCTACCAGAACCGGCATTGCATCAATGCCCATAAGCTCGACCACGTCCGGTGCGATATTCACAAGGTTCCCGCAGACCAGAATCGACGTTTTTGGCACATTGATCCGAAGAGCGACCACCAGTTTCGCCAGTGGGACAATCGACCGTTCAGACGCGGCAGAGATCCCGATGATATCATGCTGCGAGGCGGTGATATAATCCACCAAAGCATCGTGAGACAGACCCACCTGCAACGCGATATCCCAGTTGTTCTTGCGAAACAGATCCGCCGCCATTTCGACGCCCAGCGAATGATTGTCACCGGGCACCATCGCAAACAGGGCGGATTTGGTTGGCGGACGAATACTATCGGAATAAAACGAGGGTCTGAGGCTGCGCATGATGGCGTAGACATGACCAATCGCAATGGTCACGTCGACAAAGGTCACCCGATCTTCGTCCCACCAGCGCCCAAGGGTTTTGGCCGCTTCTGACAGATACGCGACATAGACGGTTTCCACCGACGCGCCCTGCGCCCGGATCCGGTCTACGAACAACAGCCCGGCGGCGGCATCCGGCCTCATCAACGCCTCTGCCAGATCGTCGATTGCGTTATCTGTCGGGATCTCAATACGGACGGAACTGATGACGTTATGGTCGGAAAGCCGTCTGATGACTTCGCGCGCCAAAGACGCGACTGCGGCCTCTGGCAATTTTCGTCGCAGAGTCCCAATCTCGTTTATTGTCTTTGTATAAAGACCGTCGTGAAATAAGGCTTGGTCAGCTTCACCGTCGGTCATTTTAGTCCCCCCTTTTCACGTAACGTGGCTAGCGCTCGTGATTATGGGATGATGATAGCGTGTCGTGTTTACAGATCAAGATCATCACGGCCCCTATTCAGCAAACAAATGCGCCACCATAGGTGTGAAGGCCACAGAACCGGGGCCAAAGTTGCGCTGACACTAGCCAGAGAGATTGGAATTAATTATTGTTTGATAAATAGTTAGCTACCGCTACGGCAACCGCTGGCACGCCCTGATCAAAAAAATACTTTTGTGCACAAAACTTTGCCAGAACCGGGTTTTTTCAACCCAAATGGATTAAAAAAATCGCAACCCCCTTAAAAATTCAGGGCGTAGCTGAGTCGTTTCGTCGCGAGAGGCAAGATTCGCGATCAACCTGACGTTGCTTTTCAGGATTGGGAAATAGATCACATCAGGTCGGCTCGGGAAGGTCCCGAAGGCTTTGCAAATCGAAGGCCTGCAAAAACGCCTCGGTCGTGACATATGTGTGCGGCGCGCCCGGTCTGGGGCTGCGCGGACCCACGGTGACCAGCCCCTGAGAGCGCAGGCGCGCAATCAGATCGCGACTAACCTCTTGGCCAAAGATATCCTTCAGCCCCTCGCGCGTCAGGGGTTGATGATAGGCAATCGCCGCCAGCACCGCGATCTCGAACTCTCGCAGATCCAGATATTGATCGGCAACATCAGCGGCCTCTTGAACGGCCTTCGCATAATGAGGACGCGTGCGAAACATCCAACCCGACGCAACAGCCACCAGATCGTAGGGCCGCCCGCGCAACTCTGCCTTGATATCCTCGATCAACAGATCGACAGACGCCCCCTGCCCCACGACCCGCGCCAGATCTTCGCGCGGGACAGGCGCCGCACTGGCAAAGATCACCGCCTCGATCCGCCCCATCCATTCACGCCAGCGCAGCTCTGGCGGCATGTCGGCCAGCTCTGTATCAAAGAGGGTCGGTCTGAACATGGTCACAGGCCGTAAAGGCGAAACGTCGCGCGGCCCGTCAATTCGCGCACCACGCCAAGATCGACCAGCCGATCGCACAACCGCCGGGCCGCACGATCTGTCATGGATGTCGCTGTGCCCCGAATAACCGGCGACAACATACCCGAGGGTGACACGGCATCATGCGTTAAAAAGACCTCTATCGCCTGCGAGGCCGATCTGTTTCTTAACTTTGGTTCCATTTCGCGCAGACGCGACGCCTGCCTGTTCAATTGATCACCCAGACGCAGGGCCGTGTCGCTGCCGTTGACCAGAGCACAGCCAACCACCTCGGACGCGTCCTGCTGTCTTATAGACATCGCACGCAGGTCGCGGCGGGTCATATGTGCCGCCAACAGCGGAACCGGGTGGGGCCAGCCAAGGCTGCGCGCCAAAACGCAATCCCCCAGCATCAACGCCATGGCTTCTTGCCGGGGATGGGTCTTTAATGCGCGCTCTACCACTTCGGCCACCCAGCCGAGCAGAGAGTCCGCCCCCCCGGCAATCAGATCTGCCATCACGACGGTCTCGCGCTGACGTTCTGGCAGCAATCGCACCAGTCGATCAGCCCAATCGCCCGACCGCAGATCAATCCGCGCGCCACGCCGCCAAAAGGCAAAAGCCTCGCCACCGGGGCCAAGTGCCTCGTCGTCACGCGCCAGACAAACCGCATCGCGCAGGGCCTGTTCTGTGTCTTGCCGTCCCTCGAATTTGAGGCAGGCCAAAGCAGCCCCCAAGGCAAGTCGGTCAGACAACAGGGCAGCCGGAAAACCTTTGTCCGCCCCTTGCAACATCAAATCCAGCTTCATCACGGCGGCCCCAGCGAAAAATCGCGTGTTTTCCGCGCTTTGTGCATTCTGGCGGGTCACCCATCGCGGCAAGCCGATATCAGCGTTCTGAATTGTGGACAGGGATCTTGGGTGTGATGTCATGGGCAGAGTGTAATTGATAACAGCGCTTTAGGCCATATAAATTGCGTATATGCGCCGCTGGTTCAGAAAGTAATTCATGTCCAATAAGTTTGCATTATCGGACGTAAAGAAGTATGCGCAGCGACATGTCAGAAAAAACCGAGAAATCGCGCTCAGAGCTGCCAAACGGGTCTTCGGTCAACGAGGGTAACGAGAGAGATCGTCCTGACGACGAAGCCTTGAGCCTGCCTTCTTTTGTGGCGGGCTCCGGCTCGCTTGACCGCCTGGTCGACACCGCGCGCGACTATGCGCGCGCCGCGGCCTCGGACAATACGCTGAAGGCTTATGCAAAGGACTGGGCACATTTCGCGCGTTGGTGTCGGATGAAGGGCGCGGAGCCTCTGCCCCCGTTGCCCGAGATGATCGGCCTTTACCTTGCTGATCTCGCCTCTGGGTCAGGCCCCTCCCCTGCCCTCTCCGTCTCAACCATCGAGCGACGCCTGTCGGGTCTCGCTTGGAACTATGCACAGCGCGGCTTTGCCCTCGATCGCAAGAACCGGCATATCGCGACGGTACTGGCCGGGATCAAGCGCAGGCATGCGCGCCCACCGGTGCAGAAGGAAGCGATCCTGGCCGAAGACATCCTCGCGATGGTGGCCACCCTGCCCTTCGACCTGCGCGGGCTGCGGGATCGGGCCATCCTGCTCCTCGGCTACACCGGGGGCCTGCGTCGGTCCGAAATCGTCAGCCTCGACGTTCACAAGGACGACACGCCGGACTCTGGCGGTTGGATCGAGATCTTCGACAATGGCGCCCTTCTCACCCTCAATGCCAAGACTGGCTGGCGTGAGGTCGAGATTGGCCGCGGGTCCAAGGATCAAACCTGTCCCGTGCATGCGCTTGAGCAATGGTTGCACTTCGCAAAGATCGACTTCGGTCCAGTCTTCGTCGGCACCTCGCGGGATGGCAAACGCGCATTGGAAACGAGACTGAACGACAAGCATGTCGCCCGGCTGATCAAGCGCAAGGTCTTGGACGCGGGCATCCGGTCGAATCTGCCCGAGAAAGACCGCCTGGCGCAGTTCTCCGGCCATTCGCTGCGCGCCGGTCTCGCCAGCTCGGCAGAAGTCGACGAGCGCTATGTCCAGAAGCAGCTTGGTCATGCAAGCGCCGAAATGACCCGCCGTTACCAGCGCCGCCGAGACAGGTTCCGCGTGAACCTGACCAAGGCAGCGGGGTTGTGACGTGGATCAGGAGTCTTCGGGCTTCAAAGCCGAAAGTGAGGCAACATGGCGAGGGAGATCGCTGCGGGAATGGAGGATATCCACGATGATGACCTCGTCCGATCGATCCAGAAAAACCAGGAAATGCTCCCCTGCCCTTATGAACCGCAGGTCTTCGACATCATCAACGAGAACTGCGCAACTCCGGCTATGGGCCTGGCCATTCAGAATACTTTCACAGCAGTTGAGCAATTCCGCCTCGTAGAGCTCTGCTTGGCGCAGCCCGAAATTTTCGATCGTCCATCTGGCGATTTCGGTGAGGCTGGCTTCCGCACGACGGGTCAGCCGGAAGGATCGGCTCATGAACGCGTGCGGGCAGTCGCAAAGGCCCTCCGGATCGCATCTTTACCGCTGCCCTCCGCAAGATCACCCGCCTTGGCCTGCGTCAGACCTTCTAGGAGAACCTTCCGGATCCCGGCCAGCTGTGCTTCTTCCTGCTCGAGCAGCCTCAGGCCTGCGCGCATGGCTTCACTCACATTCTGGTAGCGCCCGGACGCCACCAGTGCTTGAACCAGATGGTCTTGGGTTTCGGTCAGGACTACGTTGCGTGTCACCATGGGTCAGGTCTCCTTCATTGGCAATATATGCCAATGCTCAGTTTTGGTCAATGGAAGCTGATCGTGGGCAACGAACAGCCATCATACGACCTCTCCTCTCGTCGCTATCAATCGGTCGTTTATTAGCCGTATCCTAAACTGCAAAAGGCAGGATTTGATGCCGTTGATAGGCTATGCGCGAGTATCGACCGAGGATCAGACCCCCCTGCCCCAGTCGCAGGCGCTGAAATCAGCGGGCTGTGTCGAAATCCATGAGGAACAGGCTTCTGGCGGTGATCGTGCGCGGCCTGTGCTGGCGCGGGTGCTGGAACGGATCGGCAAGGGCGATACGCTGGTGGTGGTGCGCATCGACCGGCTTGCGCGGTCGCTGTCGCATTTGCTGGAGGTGATCGAACGGCTGGAAGCAAAGGGCGCCTTCTTCCGCTCGATTCAGGACCCGATCGACACCGGATCCCCGCAGGGCAAGTTCACGCTGCAGGTTCTGGGTGCAGCAGCCGAGTTCGAGCGCGCCCTGATCCGTGAACGGACCAAGGCTGGGCTTGCCAGCGCACGAACAAAGGGGCGGGTCGGCGGAAACCCTGGCCTGCGCGCCCGGGATCCGGCTGCGCTACGCAAGGTCCGACTGGCGCGACAGGACGGATATATAGAACGCCTGAATGAAACTGCGCAGGACTGGGTGCCCCATGTGCGTCGGCTGCGTCCCGATCTGGCTTGGGAAGATGTGGTGCGCATCATCAACGGTCCCCTACCCGAGGCCCGGCGCTGGACGCAAAGCCGTCTGCTGCGCGCTGTGAACGCCTATGTCCGCGATGGGTTCCTCCCCGCGACCGTGCTTGATCGCGCGGGCCCGCGTGTGCGAGATGATCGCCTGCCCGCCATCGTCGCGGGTATCAAGGGCGCCGATCCCGACATTACGCTTCAGGCCATCTGCGCCCGCTTGGAGAACATGCGTGAGCGCACACCCCGCGGCCGGACAAGCTGGCAGCCATCATCAGTGAAGATGTTGCTGGAGCGGGCGAAGCGGCTTGGGATGCTATGAGTGAGTTTTGACGCTAAGCCTGTTCGTCACATCATGCGACATCTCCAATTGAGTGGCAACTTTACCCGCTAAGCAGTTTATCCTTGCAGATCTTCCATCGTGTGGAGTAATTGCAAGGTATGTATAAGCGCCAAACTCATCACTTTGTGCAATCCGCGCTCGAGAGCCAAGCTGCTGTTGTCCTCCTCGGCCCCCGGCAGGTTGGGAAAACCACGCTCGCTCTAGACATAGCTTCGGAGCAACCATCGGTATACCTTGATCTAGAACGAGATGCGGACAGGCAGATCCTGACCGAACCGGATCTATATCTGGATGAACAGGCGGGAAAACTCGTCATCCTCGATGAGGTGCAGCAGATGCCTGGCCTCTTCAAGAGCCTGCGTGGTCAGATCGACCAGCGCAGGCGGGCCGGTTTTCGAGCGGGCCAGTTCCTGCTCTTGGGATCAGCCTCCAACGTCCTACTCCAACAGTCGGCAGAATCCCTTGCTGGACGTGTCAGGTATATCGAAATGCCCCCTCTACAGCTTACCGAGGTGGGGGCTGATCAGTTGAATGCGCTCTGGCTGCGTGGTGGCTTTCCTGACAGCTTCATGGCTTCAAGCGATCAAGCCAGCATGGATTGGCGTCTGGATTTTCTGCGTACATATCTGGAACGTGACATCCCTGCCCTCGGACCGCGTATTCCAGCCGCAACCTTGCGGCGCTTCTGGACAATGCTTGCGCATGTGCAAGGTGGTCTATTGAACGCTGCAGCCCTCGCCGATGGGCTGGGCGTCTCCGGCCAAACGATTGGACGCTACCTCGATCTGCTCGTTGATCTCATGCTGGTGCGGCGACTGCAGCCCTGGCATGAGAATGTCGGCAAGCGTTTGGTGAAATCGCCAAAGGTTTATGTCCGCGACAGCGGGGTCGTGCATGCCCTGTTAAGCATTGGGACAATCGAGGGCTTGCTCGGGCACCCCGTCGTTGGCGGCAGTTGGGAGGGGTTATGTATCGAGGCCCTTCTTGCCGCTGCACCAACCGGCACCGAACCCTTCTTCTATCGCACTTCTGCCGGAGCTGAACTTGACTTGGTCCTTCGCCTGCCTGGGGGCGACATCTGGGCCATTGAGATCAAGCGCACGACTGCGCCAAAGGTCTCGCGCGGGTTCTATGTGGGCGCGGAAGACATCAAGGCCAGCCGGAAGCTGTTGATCTACGCCGGAGAGCATGACGTCCCCGTGGCCGAAGGCGTTCGTGCAGTGCCTCTTGAGCAAGGGATCGGGCTGTTGAGAGCACTATAGCGCAACGCTTGTTGCGCGCGTGCACGAGAGTAAGGGGTCTACTTGTTTTGTTCAGTTTTAAGTACGCCGCGCATTTCCCTGTGGCATTTTTTCCGGTCCCCGCAGGTCTCCCGGTGCGTACCGGTTGCATGGAATGCACATCGCAGCGGCCGCCCCGTCTACAACGGCTGTGGCCCATCTTCCTCCCCTACCCTTCTATGCGGCGCTTCGCATCCAGCGTGGTCAGGCCTTGGTCAACCGCGCAGCTACCCTTCTGGCTGCATCAGTTTCACAAGCGCCGACAACGAAACCGCCAAAGGCTTCGGCTCAATCTCCATCTTGACCTCCGCCCTGGAAATTACCATCGAGCCCGTCGCGAGGTCGAACAGGACGGCCTTCGCGCAACGCGTCGCCGGACGCTCCCCGTGAGGCAAGCTGACCGAGTGCGGCGGCATTTAGAAGATTCAGAAAGGGGAGACCGGCGCTGGCTACTTCACGGTGAGCATCTGTGATCACGGCTTCAACGCAAACATGGGCAAAGCCACCAACTAGGACGGTCATCTCCTGGGGTCCGAAAGACGCGGCGTGAAACATGCATGGTTGATCGGCTTCGCTCTGGTCAGTCGACTTAAACTCCAATCTTGAACGCGTTCAAGATTGGAGTTTCTGGAGCCACTGAGCCTCAAAATAAGCGCCTGAAACCTATAGGCGCGTGGTATCTTTATCTTTTGCTCAGAACCGTGCTACCATTGAAGCAGAATCGAGTCGAACTCGGACCCAACCGAAGTCAGGGCTTATAAATGAGCGGTAGTTTAGAACAGTTTTTGACGGATCTGTCACGTGGGCTTGAGCGCACGATGGTGGCAGTGAACAAGGAACTCACCTTGCGTCAGCGCATCAAGCGAACCTGGTCCATGCGCCAGTGCGCTAGGTTTCTCAATGTGAGTATTCAGTATCTGACCAAGTTCGCCAATTCGAGCGATGACTTTCCCGCAGGAGAATATGTTGGAAGAGAGCGTGTTTTCACGCTTTCAGAATTGATGCACATGCGGGCCCTTCTGGCAGCCTCGGCAAAGCGGCCGTACGACTACCTGGCCTGGCGGAAGCCTGACGCACCTTTGCCCGTCATCTCGTTTGCAAGCCAGAAAGGCGGGACCGCCAAAAGTCTGAGCGCCGCGCATTTTGCCCAGTATCTCAGCTTGCACTACGGCATGCGTGTCGGTGTTATGGATGCTGACCCGCAAAGTACAATAACGCTCTACTTCGTCGGGGGAGAGGGCCTTCCCCAAATGCCCGACGAAAACACCGCCTCTATGGTGGACTTTGCTGGACTCTTTCAGTCGGAAGACGCGCCATATACCGACCACGATGCGCAAACGCTCGATAGCTTCCTTCTCAAGACCTCCTGGCCAGGCCTGCGCCTGCTTCCAGCTCACGGCGAAACATCCGAGGGTGAGATCCAGATTGCGCGGCTTGTCCGCGAAGCCCCCGCCGGAAAGAGCTTTTACCGCTACCTACGCGATGCCATCGACCGCTGGAAAGCGGGCCACCCACCGAAAACGCCACCCAACGAATTGGTAGTCGACGGCAAGGTCGACCAGGAGCGGCTCGACACCGCACTAGCGGAGACGCTGGATGTCATCATCATCGACTATCAACCCGCGCTCACACTGTTCCAGTTGAATAACGTGATCGCGTCTACTTCACTGGTCATACCGCAAACCATGAAGGGGTTCGACATTGCGACGTTGTCGACCTTTGTGACTGGCCTGCTTGGGATGCTTCAGCACATCCTGGCCCATGAAAGGATCGAGATCGGAACCGGTGCGAACATGCTGTTGCCAACGATCGTTCAACGGTCCAATGCGCAGGATCTTAACCACATCGGAAACCTGCTAGAACATTGCCCCACGGAAATTCTGCCCGTGTTTTATTTGCGTTCCGACGCGATCTCGAACGCTTCGGACGTCTATCAGTCCGTATACGAATACGAGCCAGACACGCCGGGAAAGCGCAAGGGGATCAACCGGTTCATCACGAATGCCGATGCCGTGAACGACGCCATAATATCGCGACTCTGGCCAGGACTCGAACGTGGCTACGCCAATACTTGGATGGACGAATTCTATGAAGATGACGGCGAGGGTGAAGCATGAAACGCAGTATTCCAAGGTCGCTGGTCAGCAAGGCTACCAATCTCGATACGAACAAGGAACGTGCGAGCGGCTCCGAAGGCAGGACAGAATCGAGTGATGCTGTTTCGACTCCTTTCAAGGGGGCCGGCAGTGCCTGGAAATCAGGAGCGCTTGCGCAGTCGCAAGCTGCAGTAGAGCGAAGCAGAGCCGAGCTTTGTTTGGATATCCTCAACGGTCGCCATGAGATAAGCCTGTCGCCAGATCAAATCTCCGATCCAATGGGAACCGACCGCCGACAAGACTGGATGTCCCAGGAAGCCTTTAGGTCTTTGGTAAACAGCATCGCTTCGAACGGGCAGGACACGCCCATTCTAGTGTGGCCGGAGGATCCGGATTGGCAGCCGGATCCGTTGGACCCGTCGAATATCGCGGGGGTTCCATTCGTGATGCTGACAGGACGCCGCCGACTGGCTGCCGCGTCAGAGCTCGGTGTACCCCTTCGTGCAATACTTGCCCCGCCTGACGCGCGAAACGCTGAGAACAGCAAGTTTGAAATGTTGTTTCTCCGGTTTCGCGAGAATGAGGAGCGCGAGAATCTCAGCCCTTTTGAGCGATTGGTTTCGATTGGTGAAATGTATGAGACGCTGGCTTCTGGCGAAGAGAAACTGACAGCTGTGGCCTTCGCCAAGAAAATTGGTGTGCATGAGAGCCTAGTCTCGCGAGCACGGTCCGTTTTCGCTGCGCAGGATCAAATCTTGAACACGTTCAAGAACGTCTACGACATGAGCTTTCGCGATTTACAGGGTGCCTTAGCGAGCTTGGAGAGAACGAACAAAGCCAAGCCAAAACCAAAGACAAAGCCCCAAAAACTCACCGTAAAGCGCAAGGTGGGCAACCGAAATCTTTCGGTCACTTCCGTCGATGGAAACCTATCAATCAAGGTTGCAGGAGTGCCGATTGACCAAGAGCGTCTCGAAAAGCTTGGAGACTTAGTCGCAAGCTATTTGAACGTCGAAGACACGGAGAAGGATACCGACTGAAGACAGCGTTGGTGAGATGTTCTTCGGAACGATGAGGCAAGGAGCAAAAAAGGAACGACAAGTGAATTAACGGCAAAAGAAAAGCCCCCAAGCGGTGTGGCCTGAGAGCTGATCTTAATGGTTTGGTCACCTTCAAGATAAGTCTCACAGGATTCACTGTCAACGACGAACGCTTCTGAGCGAACGGCTTTCTTTTGCCTCCACACAACAGGAGGTGAGATACAGGCATGAAACATACAGGTTGGCGCAAGCCGACACCGGGTCTTGGGGTTGCTGAGCAGCTTGCCCAAGCCGGTGAACGGGTAGCAGTACCCAAGACGCGGGCATTTGTCGCGCTCAAGCGCGTTGGAGCGCATATAGGTCTGAAGGCCGGCGACATGATGCTCCTCGATACACTGGGGGCCTTCACGCAGGCCCAGGACTGGGAGGAGGGGCAGCGCCCGATCGTCTGGGCCTCTAACGCCTATCTGATGGAACAGACCGGCTTCTCTCTGTCGGCGCTCAAGCGTCATGCGCGGCGTCTGGCAGAGAACGGTGTGATCTCTTTCCAGGATAGCCCGAATGGCAAACGGTGGGGCCGCAGAGACGCTGAGGGGCGTATCGTCGAGGCCTACGGCTTCGATCTGTCGCCGCTTTCGGCTCGAGTCGAGGAGTTTGAAGAGCTGCAGGCCGAGTTGCAGGCCGAGCGCGAGCTCTGCCAGCGCTTGAAGCGTCAGATCACGGTTGCGCGCCGGATGATCCGCGCGCGGATCGAGGCGGCGGTAAGCGGCGCGTTGCGAGGGCCCTGGACGCAATTCACGGGTCTCTTCGAGGAGCTTCTGGACCGACTTCCGCGCCGCCATCACGCCTCTGAACAACTGGAGCGACTACTGACGTGGTTCAAGGAACTTCAGGAACGAGTCGAGGCGGCCTATCTCAAGGCGACTGGTGCGATAAACCCTGTGGAAAACACCGACAAAAATGACGCCCAAGCTATAAAGAAGACTCAAGAAATGAACCCCAGGGAGGTCATTTCTGAACCTCATATACTAATTACAAATCAACTTATTCCTGTAATTAGTAGTTCCTCTGAAAAAGAGGAAGCGGCGGATGTCGTGCCCAATGCACGACCCGAGGAGCGGGTTGATGAGGAACTGGAAGACTGGGTTGCAGAGGTGCGCAAGAAGCGAACCGCGCTTGACCTGCCAACAATCATGCAGGCCTGTCCAGAGTTCGCGTCCTGGGCGCGTAATATGGGCGGATTCCTGAAGGATTGGGGCGATCTGCATCGGGTTGCCGGGCAACTCAGGCCGATGATCGGGATTTCGGAGCATGCTTGGAACGTGGCTCAGGACCGAATGGGCACTCAGGTGGCCACGGCTGCGTTTGCACTTGTGTTCGAGAAGCACAGCGCGGGCGAGGTTGCCTCACCAGGCGGATATCTGCGCGGCATGGTCGAGAAAGCCGGGGCAGGGGAGCTGCATCTTGAGCGTAGCTTTTATGGCAGGCTCAGCGGGCAAGCGGCGTAAGAGGGTAAGATTAAAAGATGTTACGCATCCGCAGATGTAGGCAGGGCTGTAGAAAGTATCTTGCCGATCTGCTGAATCTGCTAACTATCTGCCAAGTAACTATAATTTAGCACCTTGTGCAAGATTTTGCTGATTCCCGTTGCCGATTTTGCGTCCCCAGATGCCTCTGCTGTTCCAAATCAATGGCTTCGACAAAAACGCAGGCATGGCGCGGTGTGGTGAGGACCCGCTGAAATTGGCCAAGACAGGGTCAATGCTCGAGAAAAGTGAAAGTGTCCTTCGGGTTTTGTGACTGACGGATGAGGGCCTTTGGGGTCCCTCAGATGGGTCCGGGCCGGATTCCGGTCTGTCTTTCCTGATGAAGGGCATTCCGATGCAAACAGGTGTTTTGCGCGTGTTGCGCGCGACCGCTGCCTGGTGGTGGCGACACAAGGAACTACGCCGAACCGGCCAGACGGGGCAGGCACAACGGCTCGAGCGCGAGACTGTCCTGCGTGACCTCGGCTATCTGAAGCAGGCGGCGTCATTGCCAAACGCGCATGTGATCTGCGGAGAGGGCGGGACATTCATCTATCTCGGCTGGACCACCGTTTCGACCTTCGCGCCGATCGAGCGCTTTCCCTTGGCCACTCTTGCGGTCGCACGAGGGACCCCGTTCATCGATATCCGACCCGTCACCGATGTGATCGCCTTCGCGAACCTGCCGCGTGTGGCGCGGGACGGATCGGACGACGCTGAACCCTGGGCCCCTAACAGGTCCGTCTCGCTGACCGACTACATCGACATGGTCGAAGGGCTCGGCGCGAAAATCATCAACGATCCGCGGCCCCGTCAGTCAATCTGATCACCATTCCCTCTCACCAAAACTCGAAAGGAGGCCAGCCATGGCCCGATCCCGCACGACCAAATTCGATGCCTCCGAGGTCATCACAAACGAAATCATCCGCATCATCGAGCG
>CALGTJ010000509.1 GCA_937901435.1 uncultured Rhodobacter sp.
ACGGCGCGGGTGCGGGCATCGCATGGCCGGCGCTGCTGCGCAAGCTGGACCGTGTCAACCCGGGCTACGATGCCTGAGCCGTGTCTGTCACCGGCATTGCCCTGGACGACTGGGTCGCTCAGGGGAAGGTGTTCCGTTATCGCGGGCACCAGATTCGCTGGTGGGAAGCAGGGGCGGGTGAGCCGCTCCTGCTGATCCATGGATTCCCCTCCGGCTCCTGGGACTGGCATTACCTCTGGCAGGCGCTTGCCGAACGCTATCGGGTGATCGCGCTGGACATGATTGGCTTTGCCTTTTCCGACAAACCGCAACATTACCCCTACAGTTTGCTGGACCAGGCCGACCTGCAGCAGGCGCTGATGGGGTCGCTCGACATCGCCGAGTACCACGTGCTGGCGCACGATTATGGTGACAGTGTCGCCCAGGAGTTGCTGGCGCGGCACGAGCAGGGGGCCGCGTTCATGGCCGATGGCTATGCGCGCGCGACGGGCAAGCCCGGGGTGGCCTATGTGATCACGGGGCCGGGGCTGACCAATGCGATGACGGCCATGGGGCAGGCCTATTCAGATTCGGTGCCCTTGTTGGTGATATCGTCCTGTCTGAACCGGGCTGATCTTGGGATGGGGCGCGGTCGTCTGCACGAGATGAACGATCAGGAGATCGCGGGCGGGACGGTCAGTGACTGGTCCAGAACGGCGATGGATGCGCAGAGCGCCTATGATCTGATTGATCGGGCCTTGCGAGAGTTTCAGACCGGGCGCGCGCGCACGAAGCATATTCAAATCCCGATCGAGGTGCTTGGGGCGTCTGCTCCTCCGCCGTTGCCGGCGTCCTCGCTTTTTGTGGCAGGGGCTGTTGTTGGTGATGATGTTCTGAAACGGGTTGTCGCGGCGAAACGTCCGTTGTTCGTCTTTGGCGGTGGCGCGCGGCACTGTGCCGATGAGGCGCGCGGCGTCACGGATCGTTTGGGCGCTGCGAGCTTTATGACTTATGCCGGGCGCGGGATCATCGCGCCGGATGCGCCTTTGAGCTATGGCAGCTATCTGGGGCGGCCAGAGAGCGAAGCAGTGATTGCAAGCGCCGATGTGGTTGTCGCCATTGGAACGGAGTTGAGCGAGACCGATCTTTGGCGCGATGGTTTAGGTCATACCAGTCTGTTAATCCGGGTGGATCTGGATCCTGCGGAACTGTCGGATCCGGGGGCGTTGAATGTGCTTTGCGATGCAAAGGCGTTTTTGCAGGCTTTGGATCTTTACAGCGAGGGGCATGCGACGCAGACCTCTTGGCAGGCCACAGAGGCCAGTGCCGCGCGGCGTCGCTGGCGCGCGCAGACGGATGCAGAACGCCCCCATGTGGCGCCTGTGGCAGAGGCTTTACGCGATATTCTGCCTGACGACGCGATGATCTTTTCGGACATGACCCAGTTTGCTTATGTGGCCAAGGAAATCTGGGACATGCCCGCGCCCGGCCTGTGGCATCACCCCTATGGTTTCGGCACTTTGGGCTATGCCTTGCCTGCGGCCATCGGGGGCAAGATAGGTGTTGGGGATCAGCCGGTACTGGCGATCGCGGGGGACTACGGGTTTCAGTACACCCTTCAAGAGCTTGGCACGGTCGCCGAATTGGGGCTGAGCCTGCCGATCCTGCTGTGGGACAACGGGTTGCTGAAAGAGATAGAGGGCAGCATGGAGGCGTCACAGATCGCGCCTGTGGCGATCAAGGCGCAGAATCCGGATTTTGGGCTGTTGGCGCAGGCCTATGGGCTGGGATATATGCGTCCGCTTGATCTTGCAGGGTTTCAAGAGGCGGTTCTGGCTGCATTGCGCGCGCCGGGGCCGGTCCTGATCCATATGACGCCTGAGATGGCCGGATAGAGCCGTGAAAAACGGGGACGCAATGGTCCCCGTTTTTCATTTACACATCTGCAAAGAGCTTAGCTGCCCCAGCAACTGACCAGCACGGTCAGTTTTGCCCCAAGCTTTGTCAGGTCTTCGGGGGACAGTGGGTCATTGCTATTTGCGGCAGAGGCGGAAACGCCGCTGTTGGACAGGAACTCTGCAATCGACAAAGAGTCTGTAGCAAAGCTGACCTCGTCAGGCAGGCGTTTGCCCATCGGGGCCGGGTCAGGCAACAGCATCCCAAGGACAGAGCCTGTGGCGTCCATCACAGGGCCACCTGCGTCGCCGGAGGCCGCGTTCAGGGCCAGACGTTTCATCGTGGTTTCGCCCTCCAGTCCCTTGACGTCAGAGAGGGTGCCAAAGGTCATCGTGGGCGCACCCAGCATCCCGCCAAAGGAATAGCCCGAGACCGCAACCTCGGATTGCAGGCGCGGCACGCGGTTCTGGAACCTCGCATATTCCAGCGGGGACAGGCTTTCGGATGGACGAAGGATTGCCAGACCGAGGGTGTCGTCTTGGGCGACGACCTGCGCGTCATAGATCTCGTCCAACGTGATACGGCTACATCCATTGATGACAGAGGTGGTTGTCAGAACAGAGCCGCGTCCGTCAACGTAGAACCCCGAGCCGGTGATGTCGGGTTGGCGAATTTCCAATCCGCTGATCAAGTCGATGGACTGTTGCAGCGCGCCGTCGCCATAGGCATCCGGCAGCACGGTGCCTTCGATCGCGGAAAAGCTGTCTCGCATCGTCCGCAAGGCCACCTCGTAACGGGCATCCTCGCCAGCGGGCCAGATCAGGGTAAAGCCCTTGACCGCACCATCCTGCAAGACCGCGTAGGTGTAGCTTTTGATCTGGGCATTCTCGCCCGTCAGGGTGAAACGGTTGGACTGGCGCGTTCGCTCGCCCTCAAGCGGGACGATCTTTAGCGTCTGCATGATGTCGTAAAGGCCAAGCAGGGTGTTTTCGTCGCCTTGCTGGCTGATCAGCAGAACGGTCACGCCACTGTCGTTGATCGACGTATAATGGGCAAAAGGCGGATCATACCGGTTGAAGGCGACCATGGCGCGCGGCATTTCCACCTCTATTCCGGCCACGTCGTCGCGTATCGTGGCAAGGCCAAGCGAGGCGAGCACGGTGTCATAATCGTTCAGCAGCACCGCGCGCTGACGCGTGGTCAGGATGCCGGTCGACTCAAATCCTTTCGAGGACTGCCAGTTGGCCATCGAATTGCGGGTGCCCGGCCCGAAAGACGCGTCAATCGCGCCATCATAAAAGCCAAACCATTGCAAAGCGATTTGCAGATTGAACTTTTCCTGACGGCTCAGCTGGTTTTCGCCGCGCAGCGCCTGGTTCCGGTTTTCTTCGGGGATTTCAGGCTGCGCCAATTCCAACAGGGGACCGACATTTTCGCCCGCAGGCGGTTCAGCCTCTGTCACTGGGGTGGTGATAACAGTGCCGGCCAGCGCATTGGCCCCTATCGGAAAGAACTGCTGTGAGTAGGCAGAGGATTCGACCAGAAAGCTATCGGCCGGAATGGCACCGCGAGATTTTAATAGCTGCATCCGAGAGACGGCGCCGGATTCGTCATATGGCCCAAGTGTCAGCGCGTACCAGCCACCGCTCATGCGGAAACCATTTACGTCATTGAGGTTGGCAGAAAACTCGCGAGCCCTGTCTTGCGCGTCCGTCAGATTGCTATGGGCCTCGATTTGCACAAAGATTGATTGTGCTATGGCCACATTCGTCCAAAGTGTCGCAATTACAAACCCAAGCGCGGAAATTACCTGCTTCATACTCATCCGTCCCTTCAACCTCGCCACCATTGCCGACGACCCGTCTTTTCAACGTGTTAATGGCCTTGAGGTCAATATCCGTTAACTGAGACGTGATTGACCCTGACGGTCCTGTTGCCTATTGAGAACGCGATTTTGACCGATACGCAGGTAGGACCATGGCCAAGGGCAACGCCCCCCGGAGTTTTCAAGAAATAATCCTGCGTTTGCAGTCCTATTGGGCTGCGAAAGGCTGTGCGATTCTCCAGCCCTATGACATGGAGGTCGGGGCAGGGACCTTTCACCCGGCCACCACGCTGCGCTCGCTTGGCAGCAACCACTGGGCTGCGGCCTATGTGCAGCCCTCGCGCCGCCCGACTGACGGGCGCTATGGCGAAAACCCCAACCGGTTGCAGCATTACTATCAATATCAGGTACTTATCAAACCAAGTCCGCCGAATCTGCAAGAGCTTTACCTCGGCTCGCTTGCCGCCATTGGCATCGACATGGACCTGCATGACATCCGCTTTGTCGAGGATGACTGGGAAAGCCCGACGCTGGGCGCATGGGGGCTGGGCTGGGAGGTCTGGTGCGACGGCATGGAAGTCAGCCAGTTCACCTATTTCCAACAGGTTGGCGGCCATGACTGCGCGCCTGTGTCTGGCGAGTTGACCTATGGTCTGGAACGACTGGCGATGTATGTGCTGGGCGTCGATCACGTGATGGACATGCCGTTCAACGATCCGGACGCGCCGATCCCGCTGAAATACGGCGATATTTTTCGCCAGACAGAGCAGGAATACAGCCGCTGGAATTTTGACATTGCCAACACAGAGATCCTTTTGAAGCAGTTCGAAGAGGCAGAGGCGGAATGTGCGCGCATTCTGGATCAGCCTTACGACGACCCCAAAACCGGCAAGCGAATCGTCATGGCCCATCCGGCCTACGACCAATGCATC
>CALGTJ010000510.1 GCA_937901435.1 uncultured Rhodobacter sp.
CCCAGAGTATTTTGACCAAGATGAAGGGGGCAGGGCGCGGGTTCTGGTGTAGTGCGCGCCTCAGGGGGAAATGCGTGCCTCTGCGAAGGCGATGATCCGGGCCAAGGCTTGGGCGAAGGTCGTGTCGTCCACGGTCATGGCGATGCGCAGGTGGCCTGCGGCTGCGGTGCCAAAGCTTTCGCCGGGCATGACGGCGATCTGTTCGCTGTCCAGCAGGGCCTCTGCGAAATCTTCACCACTCATCCCCGTGGCGCGGATATCGAGCATGATATACATCGCCCCGTCACAGGGCACATGGCGCAACGCGTTAGAGCCTGCCAGCAGGTCTTGCGCGATCTTGCGGCGGCGGGCGAAGGGGGCGGCGACCTCTGTTTCCAGCGCCGGGCCCTGGTTGAGGGCAAAGAGGGCAGCGTCCTGAATATAGCCGGGCACGCCATAGGTGGTATTGGTGGCCAGATTGATCAGATGCTCGATCGCGTCCGGCGGGCCTGCGATCCAGCCGATGCGGCTGCCGGTCATGGCGTGGCTTTTGGACATGGATCCGATCACCAGCGTGCGCTCTGCCATATCGGGCAGGGCGCGCGGGCTGAGGTGGTGGCCGTTCCAGATCTGCGTGTCATAGACCTCATCCGAGATCAGCCACATGTCCTGATCGTGACAGACCTGCGCGATGCCGCGCAGCGTCTCGTCAGTGTAGATCACGCCGGTCGGGTTGTTGGGCGAGTTGATCAGCAGCGAGGCGGCGGGACTGGTGGTGCGACTGGCGGCGCGGATATCTTCTGCCTGCGGCTGAAAGCCTTTGTCAGCAGAGGCGGGCACGGATTTGGGCACAGCCCCGACGCCGCGGATGGTGCCGGGGTAGGTGGCGTAATAGGGATCGATGAACAGCGCCGTGTCACCCTGATTGCAGGTAGCGGTGTGCGCGGCAAAGAGTGCGGCCTGTCCGCCCGAGGTGACGCTTATGTTGTCGCGGGTCGTCTTTACCCCGGTGCGCTCTGTGATGCGGGCGGCAATTGCGTCACGCAGCGCGGGGGTGCCGGGCACAGAGGCATAACCGGTATGCCCAGCCATGGCGCTTCGGTGCATCTCTTGCAGGATTGCGGGTGCTGTGCGGATGTCATGCTCTCCGATGGTCAATTCGACCACCGGGACCCCGGCGGCGATCATCCTGCGCGCGCGATTGAACAGATCCCAGCCGTCAGAGCCGCCCTCATTCAGGTTGGTGATGCGATGTGAGAGGGGCATGGCGAACTCCGGCTGTTTTAGAAGGGGGCAGTTTTAGAAAGAGGCAGGATCAGAAAGGTGAGGGTGGCGAAGGGGTCACGACGGGCGGCAATTGTCAATTCGTGCGGTTGCGTCATTCTGCCCCGAGGGTGATGATGCCTGCAAAACACCGGGAAAAGTGGCGGAGTGGCGCATAGGGCCATGATCGTAGGGCGCTTTGGTCAGTTTTTTGCAGGATCCTCTGCACATCTGGCCTCTTCACATCTGGACCTGACTGCGCTTTGGTGTGACCCTGAAAGTGGGGGAGATCCATGGCAAGCTATGACTATATCATAATCGGGGCCGGGTCTGCCGGTTGTGTGCTGGCCAATAAGCTGGGTGCAGATCCTGCCAAGTCGATCCTGATCCTCGAGGCGGGGCCGATGGACCGCGATCTGATGATCCATATTCCGGCGGCCGTCTACAAGGCCTGGCGCGATCCCAAGCTGAACT
>CALGTJ010000511.1 GCA_937901435.1 uncultured Rhodobacter sp.
GATCACTCTCATACCGCAGCCGCCAACCGACCGTGGTGAATAATCCGGGCTAAAAATGTTCGCTAAAGGTTCTTACTTAGAGTAATCTTACGCACAAACCTTCCGATGGGGCCCAATAGGGTCAAAAACTTCTTGCATTACGGGCGGCAACCACAAAAGAGAAGCCGACATTCGTACATCAATCAGCATTCCCAGTGAGCAAGCGACAGAAACGAGGGACACACCGACAAACGCATGGCCGTTGCTCATAATCAGTCCTACAAGGGTACAACGCAAACGCAGACACGCCCCGTGACAGCGGCAAATCAGGAGCGGTGGACATGGTTGAGCCAGAGACATTTACGTTCCTTAAAAATCTGGCCGCGAACAACCGCAAGATCTGGATGGATGCACACCGCGAGGAACGTGACGACGCTCTGCGCAATTTTACGGGCATTGCGGCGACCCTCCATGACTATGCGGATCGGTTTGACCATAACGTGGCTGCGACGAGGATCAAACCCAAGCAAATGTATTCCAAGTTCTTTGAGGAAGCGCGTGATCGAGTCGGGCCCGGCCTTTACCGAACGGACGTGGATGTATTTGCCAACGTCGGTCAACCATCTGAAGACGTTGGATATTACCTTCATATCGAGCCCGGAAATTGCAATGCAGGGGCTGGACTGTTTCACCCCTCGAAGGGCGCCCTTGCAAGAGTGCGCGAACATCTAGTTGCCGACCCACAGGGCCTTGTCGATGTCGCCAATGACGCTGAATTCAAAGAGATGTTTCCAGAGGGAATAGTCACACGCAAAGCGCTGAATGCTGTGCCAGACGGTTTTGACAAGACCGATCCCGCCGCGAAATATTTGAAAATGGTCGGTTTGGGGTGCCGCAAGGACCTGCCCGACGCGATGTTGCTGGAAGACGATGTGATTGGGCACTTGATTGAAATCTTTCGATCATCCAGCCCGCTGGTCAGGTACTTTGAGTGATTGAGCGATCAAAGGTGGATCTTGAACAGTTGCATTCTCGTTTTTGCCAACTACCAGTACCTTTGGCCCAATGCACTAAATCGCTCCGCGAATGGGCAGTGTCGCTATCTTGGTGGAGGCCGGCTCGAATTCGTCTGACGCAACCGCCACTTGATCAAACGAAAGCGTTTTCGCGAGCCAAGCGCGGATGGGGCAGAGCGAGGCGCAGAGCAAATCGAGGCAGCGATCCTTCGCGACTAATCTTCCGCTTGAAAAAGGTTATTGCCGGTCAAAAGAAACAGGTCACGATTGGGAGGCGATGCCTTTGCAAAGGTGGTCCGCAGGAGGATGTTCTTGCAAATGCTCGAATACTTTGGAATTTAACAGAATGAAAAACTTATCGGGCCTGTCGCAATTCGTTGCCGTTTGCGCCTATCGCAACCTGACTTTGACAGCAAGCGAACTTGGCGTTTCCCAACCGGCTTTGACCCAAGCAATTGCGAAACTAGAGAAGCAGCTCGATGTTGTTCTGTTCGATCGCACAAGGCGGCCAATGGATCTGACGCCTTACGGGGCCTTAGTTTTAGAGTACGCACAAGCCCTCGAGCGGACGACGGAGAGTTTGACCGAAAGTCTTGTGGCCATGAAGGCTGGGTCAGGCGGCATCTTGCGTATCGGTGCGGGTCCGGACTGGATCCACGAGATTTTGCCGATCGCCATAACTGAGTTGCAATCCGAGCATCCCAATATCCGGGTAAATCTGACGGTGGCTTTGAACGATGATCTGCTTGAGATGCTGAGGGAGGGTGTAATTGATCTTTTTTTCGCGTCTTTGACTGATGACAACTTCGGCGATTCCTATGACACGCGGATCCTTTTGCGCGAGCAGATGCATATTCTTGCGCGCAGTGATCATCCGATTCATCAGGGTGGGCCGAAGTCCTTTGATGAACTTGCCGGAGAGGACTGGGTCTTGACGGGTAAAGACACGTTTGGTCGCCGATTGGTGCGGCGGCTTTTTGGGCAATTTGACGTCGATCTGCCGCCGCCTTCGGTGGAAACCAATTCGGTGCGCGCCATGATCAACATCCTGCGCCACAGCCAGAAATTGGGTTTCCTTTCACGCTCTCACGCGAAAGCCTATCCCGAGATCAAAGTGGTTGAAACAACGATGCCGATGCCGTTGCGCGAAGGCGGTGTTGTCTGGCGGGCTGACACACCACTCTTACCAGTGGCCGAGAATTTGATCCAACGGGTCATCGACACAATCAAAACCCGTGTAGACGTTTTAGGTTAAGGCGCACCGACGATCTTGGAAGGATCATCTTCCGGCGGTTGGGGGTAATGAAGGCCGCGTTGACCAGACAGCGCCCGGTTTTGCGGCGCAGGCAACTCTGGTGCATCAAAGCCAATTAATGTGCTATCGACAACCCATTCCAGATCCTCGCCATAAAGTTGCGAAATCAGGGTTTCTGTTAGCCGGGCCTGGATGTCTACAGTGGCCGGAAGATCCGCCAAATTCTGCGTTTCGTTCGGGTCGGTAATGCGGTCAAAAAGGTGCAGGTGATTGCCTGCGGGATACCAGATCAGTTTCCAATGACCGTCGATGACCATGCGCATCGCCATCGCGCCTTCCATTGCCTCGCAATACAGCGATTCTCGTGGCGGATCGCTGACCAATGACACGCCGGTACAGCTGTCTGGGCGCTCTATCTCGGCCAGATCGAGGAGTGTTGGCATTATATCCTGAAGTCCTGCCAGTTTGGTATCGGTGCCTCCCGGCTTCAGCCTTTCGCAGCCGGCGACACCCATGAGGATCAGTGGAACACGGGCAGAGCCATCCAGAAGCACCCGTTTGGCGTAGAGTCCGTGATCGCCAAGCATGTCTCCGTGATCGCTGGTGAAAGCGATGATCGTATTGTCCAGTAACAGCGCCTCACGCAGGGTGCCGATGACAAGTCTGAGCTGGTGATCGATCAGGGTGCATTGAGCGTGAAAGGCACGGCGCACCCTTTGCAAGCTGGCGTCATCAAGCGCGGGCCAGGATTGGCGTACACGCGCAAGGGCATAAGGCAGATCGTCATCCCACTCACCGGTCAGGCGGGTTTGCATGTCGCGGTCTTGATAGGCGCTTAGGTAGTCTGCGAGTGGCACAATGGGTGGGTGCGGAAAATTAAATGACAGATGCCAGAAGGCCGGGCGCGTTGGGTCACGGCGCTGGATCATCCGGCACATCTGCCGCGCTTGCCAGACCGTCGGATGTGCGGCTTCGTCTAAATGCCAGGCGCGGAATTCGTAACTGTTGTTGCTCATCCCATGGGCGTACCCGAGGCCTGCTTGACCGCGATCGGCTAGCCAGATGTCCCAATCGTCGGGTCCGCCCAACTGCGGGCGGCCTTCCTCATAGCTGACCACTTCTTCAAATCCAATTCGGTCGCGCGCCGGGTGGACGTGCAACTTACCCACAGCTCCAGTCTGATATCCGCTTTGGCGAAATACGTCTGCCAGCAAGGGCAGGTTCGGGCGTGGCAGCGCAGGTTGAAAAATCCGATCGCCATGCTGACGCGGCGCTGCGCCTGTCATCAAAGAGCGGCGCGCTGGAATGCAGATAGGGCATTCCGAGTGCGCGTTGGGAAAGTAAACGCCGTTGCGCGCGATTTGATCCAATGTTGGTGTGTCGATGTCGGTTCGCCCGGCCAAACCAAGCAGGTTGCCCGGCCATTGATCGACCGTGATCATAAGAATGTTTGGTCGTGGCATGCTGGCTCCACTAATTTCATTGATTTCTAATCTCTTCTATCATAATTTATCATTAAGAAAAAAAGAAATAAAATAAGTAAATACTTATAATGCAACCGGGAGGAAATGATGAGGAAATTTTTGGGAGCTGCTGTCGCTGTATTGTTAGCCGGCACGGGGATGGCGCAGGCGGAATGGCCTGAAAAGCCGATCAAGCTGGTGGTGCCTTTCGGGGCTGGTGGGACGTCAGACCAAGTTGCGCGAACCATACAGGCGAGCATCGAAGAATCTGGCGCGCTTTCGCAGCCTGTCACTGTGGTCAATGTTGGCGGACACTACTCGATTGGCGCCCGTCAGGTCATGGAGGCCAACGCTGATGGATATAACTTTTTAATCATACACATCGCTCTGATGGGGGGCGAGGGGACCGGCGCGCTTGATTTCAGCTGGCGTGATTTCAAGCCTGTGGCGGCAACGGGTGAATTCTGTCTGGCACCGATGGTGCGCAAGGATAGCGGCATCAACAGCATTGGCGACCTTCTGGAAAAGGCGAAAGCTGAACCGGATAGCGTCATCTTTGGTGCAAATATTGGTGCCATTAACCATTTGGCTGGCGTCATGATGCAGGAAACCATGGATGGTGCAAAATTCCGGTTTGTCCAAATTGGCGGCGGTACGGCAAACTTTACTGCTTTGACTGGAAGTCAGACCAACGCGACGGTGCTTTCAGGGGCGGAAGTGATCAACTTTACACTGTTGCCTGACGGTTCTGAAAATCCAGAAAGCCAGATTAAGCCGCTGGCCTATACCGGGGCGGAACGTTTCGATGGTCTGCCTGATCTACCGACGATGAAAGAAGAAGGCTTCGATATGACCTTCTGCATCAAGAACTGGCTTTTCGCGCCGAAAGACACGCCACAAGAGGCTGTCGATGGATTTGCTGCCGCAATCGGTGCCGGCATCAAAACTGACCGTTTCCAGGAGTTTCTGGCCAGCAAGGGTTTTGCAGAATCTTTCCTGACAGGTGACGCGCTCCAGGCTGATCTTGACGCGACATGGGCTGCGATCGAACCGGTGGCAAAACTCGCCGCTCAAAACTGATCAATCGTTCAAACCTTAACAGACGCGCCTTGCAACCTGAGGCGCGTCACGGCTTCCCTCGAAAATAAGGGTAGGACGATGGATCGACGTCCTCTGATCGAAATCGGCGTTTCCGCCTTGATTGCGCTGATATGTGCCGTGTTTCTTGTACAAGCCCTTGCGCTACCGCCGGGACGGTTCGAGCCATTGGGGTCTGGCCCTGTGCCGACCTGGACCGCTGCCATCGTAATTGCCTGTTGTGCCGTCGTAATTGTAAGTGCGATTTTATCGCTGCGCGGCAAAAACCTTGCGCAGGCGGTCCAAAGAGAATTTTCAGGGGGTTACCCTCTTGGCGGTGTCATGATGATGGCCTTCACGGTTGCTTATGTCGGAGCGCTTCACCTCAAGCTTGCTGGTTTCGGATTTCTGACCCTTGCCTACCTGCTGTTGATGATCATGGGCATGGAAGGTTTTGACCGCCGTCGATTTTGGCCCGCGGTGGTCTTGTCGGCGGTTGCTGCGTTTGGAGCGCAGTATGTTTTTACCGAAATATTCGTCGTCGATCTACCGGTCTGAGGAGAGCCAATGGATCTTCCTGCACTTCTTGGCGCAATCGGTCATATATTCGCCCCGTGGACGTTCTTTATGCTGTTTCTGGGAACATCCTTGGGCATTGTTGTTGGTGCCATTCCGGGCCTGTCGGGAGCGATGCTTATCGCGTTGACCTTGCCCCTGACATTTTACATGGATCCGTTTGACGCCGTCGTCCTGCTCATTTCAATGTATGTTGGGGCGATCTCGGGCGGGTTGATCACAGCGACGCTGATGCGGATGCCGGGCACACCCGCGTCGGTCATGACGACGCTGGATGGCTATCCAATGGCGCGGGCGGGACAGCCTGGACGCGCATTGGGTCTTGGGATTACGGCGTCATTCGTCGGCGGGTTGGTGTCGTGGATTGTTCTGCTGACAATCACGCAACCGTTGTCAATTCTGGCGACGCGGTTTGGTCCGTTTGAGTATTTCACGCTGATCATGATGGCTATGGTACTTATCGCGTCTGTCAGCGAAGGATCGATGGTCAAAGGGCTGATTGCGGGCTTGCTGGGCATGCTCGTGTCGATGCCCGGCGTCGATCCGTCAAGTGGCATGCCTCGGCTGACATTTGGCTTTTACCAGCTGAACGGTGGCCTGCAGCTTTTGCCGGTTCTGATCGGCACCTTTGCTGTTAGTCAGGTTATCAAGGATTGTATGGACCGCAGCGGCGTACCCGAACGCCAAGAGATGAAATCTTCCAAAGTTCTGATGTCATTGCGCGACTTGCGAAAGGGGGCGGGCAATATGCTGCGTTCATCTTTCATTGGCACATGGATCGGGATTTTGCCGGGTATTGGGGCCTCTATCGGGTCGGTCGTCGCCTATACTGTTGCCAAAAACGTCTCGGACACGCCCGAAAAGTTTGGCAAGGGATCCGAGGAAGGGATTATCGCCTCGGAAGCGGCCAACAACGCGACCGTTGGTGGAGCGCTTATCCCGCTGATTGCCATGGGCATTCCCGGAAGTGTGATTGATGCGATCCTGATCGGCGCGCTAACGATCCATTCCATTCAACCCGGCCCGACATTGTTTTTGACGAATAACGATATTGTCTGGGGCATGATTGCCGCCTGTCTTTTGGCGAATATCCTGATGTTTATCCTGATGACCTCGTCGGTGCGCTATATTTCTGGCCTGATCTATTTGCCGAAAAGCTTTGTTCTGCCGATTGTGATGATGTTCTGCGTCATTGGTTCGTATGCGTTGAACAACACGATGTTCGATGTCTGGGTGATGCTGGCGTTTGGCGTGATGGGTTTTTTGATGGAAAAGGCCAGCATTCCGCTTGGCCCCTTTGTTATCGGTTTTGTTCTGGCGCCTTTGGGCGAAGAAAAACTGCGCAGCGGTCTGATGATGACCGCCGGGGACTTATCGCCCATCGTTACCCGACCTTTCCCCCTGGCGTTTACCTTGGCGGCCATCGGATTGTTGATATGGCCATTTATTTCCGAGCGGCGACGCAAGGCCAAAGCGCAGGCGCGAGAAGAAGGGTAGGGTGTGATGAAGGCTGTCTTACTGCTTTACGACTCGCTGACACTGAAATCGCTATCGTGCTATGGTGGGCAGTATCAGACTCCAAACTTTGATCTTCTTGCCGCGCGAAGTGTTCAGTTTGAAAAGCACATCGTTGGTTCGTTGCCATGCATGCCGGCGCGACGTGATCTTCAAACAGGGCGGCTGAATTTTCTTCACCGTTCCTGGGGACCTCTTGAGCCTTTTGATGTGACGGCCACAGCCCTTTTGCGCGAGGCAGGGGTACACAGTCACCTTGTCACTGATCACTACCATTACTTTGAGAATGGCGGTGCCACCTATCACACGGCTTTTGACAGCTGGGACTTTATCCGTGGTCAGGAAGCCGACCCTTGGGTGCCTTGCATCACGCCGCCTCATGATGCATTCGCTAGACAATACCATAGCGAGCAGGTCGAGAGTGACACCTCGGGCTATCGTTTGCAGGCTGCGATGAACCGCACCCAGATCCGCACAGAACCTGATTTCCCGTCGGTGAAGACATTTGATGCCGGTTTGGCATTTCTGGATACCCATGCGGCGCACGACAACTGGTTTCTTCAGATCGAGGTTTTTGATCCGCACGAGCCGTTTTATGCGCCTCCGGAATTTCGCGCACGCTTTCCAAATGCGGGTGACAAGGTACGCGACTGGCCCCGCTACCGCCGAGACAAGGCGGACGACGACACTGGCGATCTTGTGGCAAGTCAGGCGGCGTTGGTGGCGATGTGTGATGCCCAGCTTGGGCGGCTGCTTGATATGATGGACGCAGGCGACATGTGGGATGACACTGCGCTGATTGTGACGACTGACCACGGGTTCATGCTGGGTGAACATGGCTGGTGGGGTAAGAACCGGATGCCGTTTTTCTCTGAGATCGCACATATTCCATTGTTCATTCACGCCCCCGGTCAGCCTGTTGGACGCTCGGCGGCGGTAAGTCAGAACATTGATGTGATGGCGACGCTGCTTGACCTGTTTGGCGTAGATCGCCCCGAAACCGTGCAAGGGCGGTCTTTGCTGAACGGCGCGAGCGGACGGGATATCGCGCTTTATGGAATCTTTGGCGGTGCAGTGAACGCGACCGACGGACGCTACAGTTATTTTCGCTATCCTGCGGATATGGAGGCGGCACCTTTGTTCGAATATACTCTGATGCCGCAGCATTCCGGTGCGCCCTTTGTTGCGGCCGAGCTTGCCCATGCGGCGCTGCACCCCGGATTTGATTTTACCCAAGGGATGCCGGTTCTGAAAATCCCTGCAATCAAAGGAGCCAAGCGCCCCCCCATGCAGGGAGGGGGATTCGATGATACCGAGACAGTACTTTATGATCTGGATGCAGATCCCGGTCAGAACGCGCCGTTTCGTGACCCTGATATCGAGGCGCGGTTTTGCAGAGCCATTGCCGAGGCCATGCGCGCCCATGACGCCCCGACCGAACTTTATGACCGCTTTGACCTTGTGGAGCCTGCATGAAAAGTCCGGTTTTCCCTGCCATCCACTTGCCGCATCTTCAGTCGGTTGAATTGCCTGAATTTGTGCGCTTGCGATTGCGCCAGCCAGACGTTGCTGCTCTGCCGGACGTGGCCGCAAGCGTTGCGCACTCTCTTGAGGTCTCTGGTCTGTTCACGCTGCCCAAAGCAAGCGAGATTGCCATTGCTGTCGGAAGCCGTGGTATTGCGGATATCGACACAGTCGCGCGCGCTGCCGTCGAGTGGCTGAAGGGACGGGGGTACGTTCCCTTCATTGTTCCCGGCATGGGATCGCATGGGGGGGGCACGGCTGATGGGCAAAAGGCAGTTTTGGCTAAGCTTGGGGTCAGCGAAGCGACCATGGGCTGTGAGGTGCGCGCGACCATGGACATGGTGCAGTACGGAACGCTTGCCGATGGTACGACCTGCAATTTCGATGCGCATGCTGCGCGCGCCGATGGTGTGTTGGTGATCAACCGCGTTAAGGCGCACACCAGTTTTCCCCGCCCAATTGAAAGCGGGCTGACCAAGATGCTGGCTGTTGGTTTGGGCAAGGCCGGTGGCGCGGGGCAGGTGCATATGATTGGACCACGAGGATTTGTTGAAACACTGCCCGCGCTTGCTGACAGGATAATCCAAAGCGCGCCGATTTCCGCAGGATTGGCTCTGGTTGAGAACGCACACAAGCAGCTTAGCCATATCGAGGCGGTTGCCCCGCGCGAGTTTGCCGCCGCAGACACGCGGCTTCTCAAGTTGGCCAAGGATGCAATGGCACGGCTCCCGTTCAAGCAACTGGACGGCCTGATCATTGAGCGTCTCGGCAAAGAGATTTCGGGCGCAGGCATTGATCCGGCGATATCCGGGCGGACTGATATTCGGGGTGTTGAAAACCCGGCCACGCCCTTCATTCACAAGATTGCCGTTCTGGCACTGACGGCGCGCACCGATGGCAACGGTATCGGTGTTGGCATGGCCGATTATATCCCGCTTGGCATGGCAAATGCGCTGGATCTGCAGGCCATGTATATGAATGCGGTGACTGCGACGATCTTAGAAAAAGCACATATCCCTATCGTTTTGACCGACGAGAAAACCGTAATCGCTGCGCTGGTTGCCACCTGTTGGAACATCGGTGCGCCGCGTCTGTGTCACATCATATCTTCATCGCAATTGGATGAGATCGCGGTGACCCCAAACTTGCTGCCAGAGCTTGAAGCCCAAGACCTGATATTGCACCAACAGAAACCCAGCGCCTTGCAGTTTGATGGCAACGGAACCCTTTTGACAAGGTTGGAATCATGACTCCCAAAAACCTGTTGTTCCTGTTTTCTGACCAGCACGCGGCCCATGTGATGGGTTGCGCTGGGGACGCGCATGCGGTGACTCCGGCGCTCGATCGTCTCGCCGCATCGGGCGTGCGAATGACAAATGCCTATTGCCCGTCACCGATTTGTACGCCGTCGCGCATGTCGATGCTGACCCAGTGCTATCCGTCCTCGCAAGACTGTTGGACCAATGATGACGTTCTGGCCTCGGATCGTCCGACGTGGCTGCATGCGCTGGGCGCGGCCGGGATCAGGCCGGGCCTTGTGGGCCGCATGCATTCGGTCGGGCCGGATCAGATGCGCGGGTATGCGTGGCGCGAGGTCGGGGATCATTCGCCAAATTATCCGGGCGTCGCGTGGCATAATATGGGTGTCTTGCAGGGCACCAACGATCCTAACCCTGAAAGTCTGGTGGCCTGCGGTGCAGGGCAGTCGGCATATGAAGTGAAGGACCATGACACCACTGCCGCAGCACTGACGGCGCTTGATCGGCTGGCTGCCAGCGGTGAGCGTTTCGCGATGACTGTTGGATTCATGTTGCCCCATGCGCCGTATGTGGCAGCCCGCCGCTGGATAGATCATTTCATCGACGTATTGCCTCCACCGTCTATTCCAGCCGGGGCTAGTGACGCGGGCTGGATTGCATGGTGGCGTCAGAACCGCGGTATCGAGGATGTTCCCAAGCGCCAGTCGCGGCTGGCGCGCGCGGCCTACTGGGGGTTGGTCGCGGAGATGGACGAGATGATCGGGAAGGTGCTAGATCGTCTCGAAGTGCTTGGGCTAAGCGATGATACATTGATCGTTTATGCCTCTGATCACGGGGATCACGTGGGAGAGCGCGGGCTTTGGTGGAAGCACACTTTCTTTGATGAAAGCGCCAAGGTGCCGATGATCCTGTCGCACTCTTCGCTCACTCCGCACGTCCGCGACGAGGTGGTCAGCCTGATCGATTTGTCCGCCACGATGCTTGATGCCATGGGCGCAAATCCGTTGCCGGATGCGGACGGGCGCAGTTTCTGGCCATTGCTCAACGGTGGCGCTCAGGATTGGCAGAATATCACTTTCAGCGAGTATTGTACCGATGCTGTGCCAGCGTGGACGGGCGGACGCGCGGTACAGCAGCGCATGCTGCGAGAGGGGGACTGGAAGCTTCACTATTACCACGGCGAGCCCGCGCGGCTTTACGACCTGTCCAGTGATCCCCAGGAACGCGTCGATCTGGCAGAGGTGCCTGAACACGCCGCACGATATGCGTCGATGTTGGCCAGGGTCCTTGAGGATTGGGATCCTGACGCGATCGCCAAGCGCATGGGAAAAAGGCGTGCAAACAAGGATATCGTGGCTTTGTGGGCGCGTCAGACAGATCCCAAAAGCACGCATCTTTGGGCTCTTGAACCGGATATGAACCGGCTGGATGACGCGTAATGGCAGCTGATCTTTCCCACGCGACGATTTATCATTTTCGCCACGCGCTGCCCGAACCTGTTCCAACAGTCATGGGGCCGATGACCCATCGCCCGGCGTTGCTTTTAAGGTTGGAAGATTCCGAAGGTGCGCATGGTTGGGGAGAGATCTGGTGCAACTTTCCACCGGATGGGGATTTGCACCGAGCCCGTCTGGCGCGCAGAATTCTGCCGGCGTCTTTGGCGGGCATGACAGCGGATACGCCGGATGCATTTGGCGAAATAATGCGACGGATGCACAGGCTGATCCTTCAGTGCGGCGAGCCGGGACCGGTTGCCCAGATCGCCAGTGGCGCCGACATTGCGCTGCTTGATTTGCGCGCACGCAGAGCAGGTGTTTCATTGTCAAACATGCTGGGTGGTAGCGCCCGGTCGGTTCCCGCTTATGCCAGCGGGATCAGCCCAGACAAGGCACCTGAACAGATCGAGCGTATGCGCGCCTTTGGCTACCGAAGTTTCAAACAACGCATCGGGTTTGGTGCGGATGATGGAATTGCCGCTGCCATGGCCACGAAACAGTCTCTGAGCAGCGGTGAGACGCTGATGCTGGACGCCAATCAGGCTTGGGATCTGGAAACGGCTCTGCGTCAAAGCCGGCGTTTGGAAGATCTTGATCTGGCGTGGCTGGAAGAGCCGCTGTGTGCAGATGCACCGGACGAGGCGTGGCAATCATTGGCGCATGCGGCTTCCATGCCGCTAGCCGGAGGCGAAAATCTGACAGGGGCCGCCTTGGAGCGATCCATTGAACTGGGCGCGCTGGGCGTGATCCAGCCGGATATCTGCAAATGGGGTGGGCTATCGACCACGTTAAGGATCGCGCGGGCCACAAGGAGCGCTGACCGCCGTTATTGCCCACATTTCCTGGGAGCAGGACTTGGTTTGGCGGCCTCGGCGCATTTGTTGGCCGCCGTTGGTGGCGATGGTCTTCTAGAGGTTGATAGCTCTGAAAACCCCTTTGTTCCGGTTTTCTCCGGGCGAGGGCTGGCGCTTGAAAATGGGGCTTTCCCGATTGGAACAGAGCCGGGGCTTGGATTTGATCCTGATGTTGGTGCGTTCAGCGACCTTTTGAGCACGCAGGAGGAGGTCGCGCTATGACGCTGTCTGCGGTCCTGCTTCATCCTGAAGATACGGTGGTGTGCTTGTTGCGCGATCACAAGGAAGGCGAATGTGCTGTTTTGCTCTCTGGGACCAGCGCGGCGCTGACATCTGATACGCCGATGGGTCACAAGATCGCTTTGAGAGCGGTTGTACGTGGTGACCCGGTGATAAAGTATGGCGCAGTCATCGGATATGCCACGGCAGATATCGCTCCGGGAGCGCATGTGCATCTGCACAATCTTGAAGGTGGGCTGCGATGAGTACGTTTATGGGATTTGCCCGCACTGTTGGGCGCGCGGGAATTCGCAATCATCTTGTGATCCTGTCCATGTGCGGCTTGAACGGCCCCGGTGCGCGGCGTGTCGCTGCTGCGTTGCCGCAAGCCGTGTTGATTTCCAGTCCCTACGGGCGCGGCCATGTGGGCGCTGACAAACTATTTCACGCCCATATGTTGCGGGCGTTTGCCACCCATCCCAACACAGGCGGTGTCTTGATACTGGCGCCTGATGACGGGCTGGGCGATGCGATGGAACGGCATGTCGCGTCAACGGGTCGGGGCGCTGCGCAGTTTTCCCTGCAAAAGTGGGGCGAAGACGGCAGTGCCATGACGGCAGCCGCGATTGCGAAAGGTCGCCGCTTTCTGGCGCAACTTCAGGCCGTACCGCGCAAGGCCTGTCCGGTTGCAGACATTGTCATCGCTGCCGAGTGTGGCCATTCCGATGCCTCCTCCGGCATTGTCGCAAATCCTCTGGTGGGTGATTTGTTTGATCATCATGTGGCGCGGGGCGGGGCGGTGGTCTTTGCCGAAACGCTGGAGTGGCTGGGATGCGAGCCGGGTCTTTATGAGCGATGCCAGACGCCGCAGGTTGCCGGACGGTTGCGCAATCTTGTGGCCGCGCGCCATCAGATCACCAAAGCTGCCGGGCATGACGTGCGTATCGGAAACCCCGGACCTCAAAATCACAGCGGCGGGATAACCACGCTGGAAGAGAAATCACTTGGAGCCATTGCAAAGGGTGGTATGGGGCCGATTGTGGGCGCTCTTGCGGAAGGTGAGATGATTGCAGCGCCGGGTCTGCACGTGATGGACACACCGACGCTGTCGCCGGAATCCATATCTTCGATGGTTGCGGCAGGTGCGCAAGTTGTTTGCTTTACGACCGGGCATGGTAATCCCTATGGCAGTTCGCTTGCGCCCACGATCAAACTAACTGGGAATCCGGACACAGCCGCGCGGTTGCCGGATCAGATTGATTTTGATGCATCTGACGTGTTTCTTGGACTGCGTGATCGCTCGGCGTTGCTGCCTGATTTGGTGTCTTTGGTGGACGGTATCTGCAACGGGGCGACAACGGCTGTCGAGCGAAACGGGGACGGGGATGAGGTGATCTCGCGCCTTGGTCCCTCGGTATGAGCGGGCATATTCACATCACGCCCCTTGGTGGAATGGCTGGCGACATGTTTGTTGCGGCGATGCTGGATGCCTTCCCGGAGCTGGTTGACGCAGTCATTGCCGTAACAGGTGCGGTTTTGCCCCACCTGAACGCCACTTTGGCGCCCTGCGTCAAAGCAGGGATCGCAGCACAGTCTTTCAGTATTCGCGACCAAAACGAAACCGCGCCAATCCATTATCTTGATATGAAACGCATTTTTTCCGACTCTGGTTTAAGCGAGGACACCCAGGCCCATGCCTGCGCCCTGTTGCGACTGTTGGGTGAGGCCGAGGCCAAGGTGCACGGTGTGCCGCTTGCACAGGTTCATTTTCACGAGATTGCTGACTGGGATACGGTCGGGGATCTGGCGGCAGCGGCATGCCTGATGGCGCATTTGAGCGACTGGGGCTGGAGCGTGGACCCCTTGCCGTTGGGAAGCGGAACCGTGCGGACGGCGCATGGTGTGTTGCCGGTTCCTGCGCCAGCCACTGCGCTTCTGTTACAGGGGCTTTCGGTGCATGATGATGGCGTGGGCGGCGAACGGGTCACACCAACCGGCGCTGCAATCATGCGGTATATCTGCGATCATCTGACGGTGCGTTCCCGTCCTATGGGACGGCTTGCTGCGACCGGGTACGGCGCTGGTACCCGCGACCTGCCAGGGCTTGCCAATGTGGCGATCGTACAGGTGATTTCCGGCGCGTCGCAATCCGGAGATACGGTTGGCATTCTGGAATGGGATGTCGACGACATGACCGGAGAAGAGATTGCGGTCGCCGGTGACCATTTGCGCGCCTGTGATGGTGTGTTGGATTTGGTGACTACGGTGGTGACTGGCAAAAAGGGCCGCCCCGCGACCGCGTTTCGATTAATGGCGCGCCCTGCGCATGTGGATGCAATCGCGACGGCTGTTTTTGATCAGACGTCGACGCTGGGTCTGCGCTTGCGCCATGACCAGCGCATTATCCTGCCCCGTGTTTGCTCGGACTGGGTCAAGTCCGCAATCCGCCCCTCGCAAACCACAGCAAAAGTCGAAAGCGATACGGTTGCAAGGCTGTCTACTCTGGCAGACCGCAGGGCCAAAAGCCGCGAGGCAGAAGGATGATCAGCCCGGCTTTGATTGCTGCGCTATCGCGCCATGCTGATCTGACGATTGCGCTGAGTGGAGGGGTGGATAGCATGACTTTGGCGCATGTCGGCAGCCGTGTGTTGGGGCAGCGGGTGCGGGTGATACATGCCATTTCGCCCGCTGTACCGCCTGTGGCCACGGCGCGTGTGCAGGCCCATGCTGCGCGTGCAGGTTGGCGTCTGGAATTTGTCGATGCTGGTGAGTTCGATGATCCTCGCTACCGCGCCAATCCCGTAAATCGCTGTTACTTTTGCAAATCCAACCTATACGCCACGATTGCCGGTCTGGCAGAGGGCGCTATTGCTTCGGGCACCAATGCCGATGATCTGGGCGATTTCCGCCCCGGCCTGAAGGCGGCCGAAGAATGGAAGGTTGTGCACCCATACGTTGAAGCCGGGATAGACAAGGCTGCGATCTATGCGCTGGCCAGTTATCTGGGGCTTGACGATTTGGCGGAGTTGCCAGCCCAGCCCTGCCTTGCCAGTCGTGTGGAGACGGGTCTGGAAGTCAAGGCAAGCGATCTGGAATTTGTTGATCAGATCGAGAGGTTGTTGCGTGCCGACCAAGGGCTGTCAGCGACAGTCCGGTGCCGGATCACCCACGCAGGCGTTATTGTAGAAACCCAAGGTGCGATACCTCCCCCCGAGGTTGCCGCTGCATGTCAGGCGTCCGGACGCACCTATCTAGGTCATCGTCCCTATCGGCAGGGTGCGGCCTTTTTGAGGGCCGGGCCATGAAAGAACATCGCATGGACTGGGATCGCGCATCACGCACCGGAACGGCCGAAGCGGTGTTGTGCGACAGCAAGACAAGCGCACAGATCGCTGCCATTCTGTTTGCCGCCGAAACAGCGGGTCAACGTCTTTTGCTGACCCGGTTGTCCAAAGGCAAGGCCAGGAAGCTGGCCCGTGCCACGCTGGACTATGAGAGGGCCAGTCAAACGGCCATTCTGGGCGGCCCGCCGCCTGATCCTATGCGCAATGGCATCGGTATCGTCGCGGCAGGCACGTCTGATCTGGCCATTGCCCGTGAGGCGCGGCGAACATTGGCGTTTCATGGCGTAGAGGCGCCGATAACAGCGGATGTTGGAGTTGCCGGAATTTGGCGGCTGATGGATCAGGTCGAAACCTTGCGCCAGCACCGTGTTCTGATTGCAATCGCGGGCATGGAAGGGGCGCTGTTCAGTGTTTTGGCAGGGCTGGTGCGCGCGCCTGTGATTGCGGTGCCCGCCCCCGTTGGACATGGAGTTGCCGAAGGGGGACGTCTTGCGCTTGATGCAGCCCTTGGAGGCTGCGCGCCGGGGGTCGTGGTCGTGAATATTGGGAACGGATTTGGGGCGGCCTGTGCGGCATTGCGCATGTTGGGCGACAGATGAGCGGGTTCGTCGCTGAATTTATTTCCGTCAGAGTGACGCCCACGACCGTCTGGCTCTTCTTGTCACTGAGCGATGGCGAGATAACGGGCTGGGGCGAGGCGACGCTGAACAATCAAGAGGACGCCGTTGCCGCGTGTTTCAAAGCATTGCCTGCGCGTCTAAGTGCGGCTGACCTTGGGCGATTGCCATTTGACACATTGCCGAATGCGGCGGTGTCCTCCGCGCTGCTTCAGGCGCTGGCGGACTTGCTGGCGCGCCGTGAAAACGTGCCAGTAAGCCAGCATTTGGGCGGTACTTTGCACACGCAGATTGGCTTGTACGCCAACATAAATCGCCGCACGAAGGATCGTGATCCCCAAAGCATGGCGCAAAATGCGGGCCTTGCGTTGGCGCAGGGATATGAGGCGATCAAGATTGCCCCCTTTGACGAGGTGCAGCCCACCATGTCGTTTCGTGAAATAGCTGCCGCAACAGAGCTTGGTCTGGCCAGGATCGCCGCGGTTCGTGAAATGATCGGGGATCGCCGTCTGATGGTTGATTGTCATTGGCGGTTTGATCCTGCCGGAGCTGAAGCGCTAATCGCTGCCGTTTCTCCTTTTAATCTTTATTGGATCGAATGCCCGATTGCTGAGACAGAAGAGGATATTCCAAGCCTTGTTAAATTACGCGGATTTGCAAATGCCGCAGGAATACGTCTTGCGGGGCTGGAAACTGCGATCCAGCGAAACGGCTTTGCGCCTTATCTTGCGGCCGGTGCCTATGATGTGATGATGCCGGATGTGAAATACTGTGGCGGCCCGCGTGAGATGCTGGCGATCGCTGCGGATCTGGCGCGCCACGGCGTCGCCTTTTCCCCGCACAATCCCACTGGTCCGATTTGCCATGCTCACAGCCTGCATGTCTGTGCCGCCTTGCCGCAAACTGACCTGTTGGAACATCAGTTCGATGAGACTCCGATGTTTGCCAGTTTGGTTGAGGGACCACTTGAGAAACCCATCAATGGGAATGTCACAATGCCAGCGATCGAAGCGGGCCTTGGCGTGTCTTTGATTGCTCCGGAAAGAGGTGCGGCATGAGCAACCGTGACCTTGGTATTACCGTTATGCCAGAATACGTTCAGTCCGACGGCTTGGACGCGGTTTTGGACAATATAGCAGGAGTGGCGCGCGCGGGTTCGCTGACAACATCCCCCTATGTGGCAGCGCTGGCGAAGAGCGGAACCGGTCACCGAGAGCCTCCCAGCGATAGTGGGTTGGGTCAAAAACGGCTTCTTGACCGCTCACTTTGGGGGAAACGCGAATTATGGATGACGGCGGCGCCTTCGTTTCGGCCAGACGCGCGGCTTTATGAAGGGCTTGCCTATCGTCCGCCGAAACCAAATGCGCTGACCGATGAACAGGGAGCAGTCGTTGGACAATTTGTAACGGCAGCCAAGGCGCGGGGACTTGAAGTCTGGATGCAAATTCAGGCGGCGATCCCACCTTGTTACCGTGTGCAGTTCGGTGGTCCAAGGCCTGAAGACGAACCGCTGTTGCCAACCGGGCACGCGCGTACCGGGCGGGTTGATCGCAACGCCTCGCTGGTATCGCCAGACGTGCGTGACTATGTGCGCGCAATCACGCGGGATTTGTGCCAAACCTACCCTCAGATTGACGGGCTTAAATATGATTGGCCAGAGTACCCGGTCTATCATTTCGACGCCCTGTTTTTCGATTTCAATCCGGCGACGGTGCCGCACGCCAAAGCGCTTGGGCTGGACTTGAGTGCCCTCGCGCAGGGCACTTTAGCGTTTCTTTCCGATGTTGGCGACGGAACCCTACGCCGCAAATCCATTTCACTTGAAGATTTTGACAGTTTTCGCGACAGCCTTTTTAGCGCCTATCCGGTTCTGCGCGAGCTTATCGCCTTGCGCCGAGCTGTCGTTACAGACTTCGCCAAGTTTCTGCGTCTGTGTGTTGACGAGGCCAGTGGGGGCACATGCAAGCTTTTCCTGCACGCCTTTCCGCCTCCGTTGAACATCGGCACAGGCTTCGATCCTGGGCAAGTCGCCCCGTATTGTGATGCGATTGGTGTAAAATTCTACACAATGCATTGGCCGATGATCGAGGCTGACTATTTGTCCGCACTTACAAGCCGCAGTGATTTTTCGCCGCCCGAAGTCGCGCGTGCCCTAAGTCGCATTCTTCAATTGTCACCAGATCGCCCACGCGATCCTGAAGACATCCGTTATCCAGAGCCGCACGAACCCCATGGTGCTTCAAGCGCGTTAATCCGCGCAAAGATAGATCAGGCACGACGCGCAGCGGGGACAACGCCGGTCTGGGGTATGTCCCACGGGTACGGGCCGACCGACGACGTTATGCGGCGTTTCCACGCGCTTGGAGAAGGGCCTGTGCAAATGAACCGGTATGCTTATTTGTCAGACGAAAAACTTGCGGCTTTGGGCGCGTGAAGCGTTTTAAGAGCACTGTCAGAGCAAAATCGGTTGAGGCGGGCAGGCCCCCTGTGTCAGCGTAGTTGTCCGCCGCTCTATTTTTCCTCTATTTCTCAGG
>CALGTJ010000512.1 GCA_937901435.1 uncultured Rhodobacter sp.
CCCGCGTCAGAGGGGGTGTCAGGTGGTCAATGATCACCGCTTGCGCACGACGCTTGGCCTGCGTGCCTTCGCCGGGGTCGTTCACGATAAAAGGATAGACATGCGGCATCGGACCCAGAACCACCTCGGGCAGGCAGGTCTGCGACAGGGATAGGGCCTTGCCCGGCAGCCATTCCAGATTACCGTGCTTGCCCATGTGGACAATGGCATGAGCGCCCCAATAGGCCCGCATCCAGAAATAGAACGCAAGGTAGTTATGCGGAGGAACAAGGTCGGGGGAATGGTAGGTTTCCGTCGGGTCGATGTTATAGCCGCGCGCGGGTTGCAGACCGACGACAGCATTGCCAAAGCTGTGGATCGACAGCTTGAAGGTGCTTGATGCAGCTTCGAAGAAAGGATCGGCCTCGGGCTTACCCCAACGGTCCTCAATCCGCTCACGCACCTCCCATGGCAAGGTTTTGTACTGGGTCTGATAGTCACTTAACGGCAGGGCCTCGCCGCCGTCGCGATCTGCCCGGTCGGTCAACCAGTTTGTTGGCCCTTCCATGATCCGCTGCATCAGGGCATCGCTATTGGCAGGCGGCGTGTCGACCGAATACCCAGCCGAGCGCATCAAATTCAGCACTTCGACCGTCGCCGCAGGCGTGTCCAGCCCGACACCATTGGCCAGCCGTCCGTCCTTGTTGGGATAGTTCGCCAGCACCAGCGCCACTTTACGCTGATCCACGGGGGTATGACGCAGCCGCGCCCAATTCCCGGCAAGCTGAGCGACAAAGTCAACCCGATCCCCTTGGGCACGGTATGTGGCGATAGGGCATTCTGTGGCCTCGTCGAAAAACGCCTCGCTCTTGAAACTGATCGCGCGCGACAGGATCCGCCCGTCCACCTCTGGCAGGGCCACGTTCATGGCGATATCGCGCGCAGAGAGACCTGTCAGACCTTCTTCCCACGCGGCCTCGGACGAGCCAGACAGGACCACCTGAAACACCGGGGACACATTGGCCGAGGCCATCGTCAGGGGGTTCTGCGGCGCATCATCGCCCGCGTGACTGCCCACGGCAAAAGCGGTGCAGTTGAGGATCACATCGGGCGGGGCGTTCTGGAACAACTGGTCCAGCGTGGCGGCACTGACCGGGTCTTTCAGCGACGCAACAAAGATCGGCAGCGGGTTCATCCCTTGCCGCAGCAACGCGCGCGTCAGTCGGTTGATCGGGTGCAGACCCGCGCCTTGCACCAGCGCGCGGTAGAACACGATGGGCACAACGGGTGCGCCATCGGTCCAATTTTCACGACAGGTCGAGAGATCGGAAATCCCGGCACCGGGCCAATAGACACCTGCGCGCAGCAGGGGGCTGGCCTGTGCAGGGCGCTCTGTCGACCCAGATGCAATCGCTTGGGCGAGGGTCAGGAAATTCGCCGCATTCTCTGGCCCGCCTTCGACCATATAGGCCCAGAGCGCGTCGTAATCCTCGCCCGAAACGGTCGAAAGCCGACGCAACTCGTCATCCGGTTTGTCGTCACCGGGTAGCAGGGCCAAAGGCACACCCGCGCTGTACAGATGTGCGGCGTATTGTTCGGCGCCGTATTTCCAATAGCCGGTTCCGCCGAGAACGCGGGCGATGACGAGTCTGGACTTGGTCGCGCAATGCTCGATATGCAGATCGACCGACATAGGGTGGCGCAGATGAGTGAGGTTTGCCAGCCGCAGACTGGGTGCGTTGTTCATCTCACCCCGTGCTTCGCTAAGGGCGGCGAGTTCGGTATCTGCGGCGGATAAAAACACCACATCCGCCGGGGTTTGTCCCAGATCGACCGGCTCTGTGCCGTCGTCAATTGCGCCGGGGGTGGCGGCCAGAAGATGCATCAGCCCAGCCGTTTTTCCATGAACAGGCTCGACGGGCTTTCGTTGTAATCGCCAAAGACCCCGCACAATTCGAACCCATGCCGGGCATAAAGCCTGTGTGCGGCGTATAACGTGTTGCCGGTTTCCAGCATGATATTTGGCAAACCCAGCGCACGCACCTCTTCTTCAAGGCGCAGCATAAGCGCATCCGCGGTGCCAGAGCCGCGCGCCTCTGGATCGACGAACATGGATTTCACTTCGCCATAGCCGTCCTTGAGCGCAAGCGCGGCGCAGCCGATGATCTTGTCAGCCTTGGTCGCGGTAAAGAACCGGATGCTGGGCACACATAGTTTGTCGATCGACAAATAGTGGTTGTCCTCTGCCGGATACAGCGATTGCATCAACGCGTGGCTGGCCTCTAGCAGCGCGGTGGCCTCGGGGTGGCGCGGATCGCCGGGAATGACGGTGACACTCATGCGATCAGCGCGGCCTCGATTGCGACGCGGTTCAGCCCGGTTTGACCGATAACGACCAGTTTGGTCTCGCGCGCTTCACCCGCAGCAATGGGGCGGTCGAAATAGGTCTCTATCCTTGGGCCAACGGCCTGCAACGTCAGGCGCATCGGCTTGCCCATGACGGCGGCAAAGCCCTTGAGCCGCAGGATGTCATAGCGACGGATCACATCGGCCATATGTTCGGCAAAGGCAGCGGGGTCTTCGATCTCGCCGCGCGTGACCACAAAGCTTTCGAACTCGTCGTGCCCATGTTCGTGCTCATGATGATGATCGTCTTCATCGTCATCATCATGGTGGTGATGGTGATGCACCTCGTGCCGGTTGGAAATATCATCCTCGGCAGACTGACCACGCCCCAGCAGCACATCGACGGGCAGCACACCCATAGAGGTGCGCACGACCTGCACGCCGGCGCGACTGTCGCTGGTCAGTTGCGCGTTCAGGCTATCGGATTCCGCCTCTGTCAAAAGATCGGTCTTGTTGATCACGATCATATCGGCGCAGGCGATCTGATCCTCGAACAGCTCTGACAGAGGTGTCTCGTGATCCAAATTATCATCCAGCGCGCGCTGGGCGTCGACAGCGGCGACGTTATGGGCAAAGCGTCCCTCGGTCACGGCCTTGCCATCGACCACGGTCACGACGCCATCGACGGTCACGCGGGTCGAAATCTCTGGCCAGTTGAAGGCACGCACCAGAGGTTGCGGCAGGGCCAGACCGCTGGTTTCGATCACGATATGATCGGGCGGATTGGGGCGATCCAGCAGCTTTTGCATGGTCGGCACGAAATCATCGGCCACGGTGCAGCAGATGCAACCGTTGGACAGTTCCATCACATCGTCTTCGGTGCAGGTCTCGTTGCCGCAGCCTTTCAAAATATCACCATCCACACCCAGATCGCCAAACTCGTTGATGATCAGAGCGATGCGGCGACCACCCGCGTTTTGCAGCATGTGACGGATCAGCGTGGTCTTGCCGGATCCAAGGAAACCAGTGACGACGGTGGCGGGAATTTTCGCGGGCATGAGAGGAGTCCTGATCAAAAAAAGGACCGCCCCGGAGCGGAGCGGCCCGAACCATATGTTGTCGCTTTAGCCGAAGAGAACGGAAAGGATCGGACCTTCTGCCGCCTCCAGCACCAGAAACAGACCGACACCGGCGATCGCAGCGCCAGTCAGACGGGCGTTGACGGCAGTTGCCTCTGTTGCGCCCAGCAGCTTTTCGGTGACAAACCCGGCGGCGATGGCGATCAGATACTGGATCGCGCCCAGACCGATCAGGTAGCCGACCAGAACAGCGGCGCCAACGCCACCCTCTTGACCGGCGATGCTGCCACCAAAGGCAGAGCCATGAAACAGGCCAAATCCGGCAAAGATCGCAACCGCAGGAACGATGCTGAGCGCGCGACCGGACAATACGACATAGCCAAGCGCGAGCAGTGAGAAGGCGATCACGGCCTCGGTCAGGGGCAGGGCAACCCCGGCGTACATCAGGCCGCAGCCCACCAGCATCGCACCGATATAGGCGGCGGGGGCCATGAAACGGCGGGTGGTGAACAGGGCCGCGATACCAACCAGAATCACAAAGAACAGGTGGTCAAACCCCAGCACCGGATGCCCGACACCGGACAGCATCCCATGGGCAAAAGTTTCCATCGGCAGTCCACCCAATGGGTGGTGGGCCAAGGCAGGCGTCGCGGTCAGGGCCAACGCCACAGCAAATAGTTTCTTCATCTTATATCCCCTTTCGGAACCAAAAAGTGAAAGGGGGGTCTCGTCGAAGGCTTATTCTACACGCCAATCGGCGCTGGAACACACTCTTCACGGAACACCCCGTCCGTCATTGTCATTCAGACGCAGATGCGCCTGTGTATGGCTGGTCTCCTGGCTCACGGGTCGACGCGACATTCCAGCCTTCCCGGGACAAGTGACCCCAGTGGCATCTTTTGGAACGCGCTCACCGCATACAGTCGCGGGGGCGGCTTTGGATTTCGGCCCCTGATTGGGTCGCCGGTACCAAATTCCCATATATGCCCCACATGCTTTTGCACGGGAACGGGGCACCATACGTAGCAACCATTGTCTGTCAGGCCCGCTGTCGTCAAGCGCGATTGCGACCTGGCGCAGCGTTTGAACGGCATTGCCTGTGCGGATTTTGATACTTCAGACGGTGGATATCTTTGCATGATCGGCAAGTTTTCGCACCAAATGCGCAAAATCTTGTGTGTAACTGTGACAGAGAGGATAAATGCAGTGGCAGTGTAATTGACTCACCTTAGGCATACGGGCTGTGATATCCGCCAGACAGAATCACAGGCAGGCAACGCAGTGCGGTTTACCAGACTTCGGCTGAATGGCTTTAAAAGCTTTGTGGACCCGACCGATCTTATCATATCGGACGGGTTGACCGGTGTTGTCGGGCCCAATGGCTGTGGCAAATCCAACTTGCTGGAAGGGCTGCGCTGGGTCATGGGCGAAAATCGCGCCAGTGCGATGCGCGGTGGCGGGATGGAGGATGTGATCTTTGCGGGCGCGGCCACTCGGCCTGCGCGCAACTTTGCCGAGGTCTCGCTGACACTGGACAACTCTGACCGTCTTGCGCCTGCCGGGTTCAATGATCTGGATACGCTGGACGTGGTACGCCGGATCACGCGGGACGCGGGCAGTGTGTTCAAGGTGAACACCAAAGAAGCGCGCGCGCGCGATGTCCAGATGCTGTTTGCCGATGCCTCGACCGGGGCGCATTCGCCCGCTTTGGTGCGGCAGGGGCAGATTTCGGAACTGATCAATGCCAAACCCCGCGCGCGTCGTCGCATCCTCGAAGAGGCGGCGGGGATTTCGGGTCTGTATCAACGGCGTCACGAGGCAGAGCTTAAACTCAAGGGCGCAGAGGCAAATTTACTGCGCGTTGACGATGTCATCGAACAGCTTGCGACGCAATTGGCGCAACTTGGGCGCCAGGCCCGTCAGGCCGCCCGCTATCGTGAAATTGCCGAATCCCTGCGGCAGGCCGAGGGTCTGTTGCTGTATCGGCGCTGGCGCGAGGCGGACGAGGCGCGCGCCGTTGCGACCGCGCATCTGACCGACTGTGTGAAAGCCGCCGGTCTGGCAGAGCGGGCGTCTTTGACGGCTGGAAAACAGCGCGAGATCTGTGACGCCGCCCTGCCTGCTCTGCGCGAGGAAGAGGCGATTGCGGCGGCGGTCTTGCAACGGTTGCAGGTAGAACGCGACACGCTGGTCGATCAAGAGACCCGCGCACGGCAAGAAATCGAGACGCTGACCTCGCGGATCATGCAACTGTCCCGCGATATCGAACGCGAAGAGGCGCTGAACCATGATGCTGGCGACACCATTGCGCGGTTGCAAAACGAGGCACAGGAACTGGCTGTTGCGGGCGACGGGCATGAGGCCGCGCTTGCCATCAGTTCCGAGTCCGCAAGCGAGGCCGCGGCGGTGTTGCAGGAACGCGAGACTATGCTTGGCCAGTTGACCGAAGACACGGCGCGGCTGGCTGCCCGTCATCAATCGGCAAATCGCCTGTTCGAGGACACACGCAAGACTTTGCTGCACTCAGAGAGCGAGGCAGAGCGTGCAAAAACTGCGTTACAGGCCTCGCAAACGGCGCTCGCCTCGGCGGCGGATGTGTTGCAAACTGCGCGCGTGGCTCAGGAAGAGGCGACGCGGACAGCCGAAATGGCAGAGCATGTTCTGGCAGAAGCCGACACCGCCAGATCAGAGGCGCAGTCGCGGGAATCCGATGCGCGTGCAGCCCGGTCAGAGGCCGAGGGCGAGGCGGGCGCCTTGCGGGCAGAGGTCAACGCGCTGGCTCGGTTGGTGCAGCGCGATACGGCCGAGGGCGGTCAGGTGCTGGACATGCTGCGGGTGAAGTCGGGCTATGAAAAGGCGCTGGGCGCGGCTTTGGCCGATGATCTGCGCGCCCCGGCAATAGAGGCGACTGACCGCTCTGGCTGGACCTTGCTACCCGGTTATCCGCAGGCGCAGACATTGCCCGACGGTGTGCAGGCGCTAAGCGGCTTCGTCTCTGTGCCAGAGGTTCTGTCGCGGCGCATGTCGCAGATCGGTTTGGTCGATGCCACCGATGGTGCGCGTCTGCAATCAAGCCTGAAGCCCGGTCAACGGCTGGTCAGTGTTGAGGGTGATCTGTGGCGTTGGGACGGGTTTCGCGCGGGGGCAGAGGATGCACCATCTGCGGCGGCTCTGCGTCTGCAACAGTTGAACCGCCTGCAAGAGTTGAAACAGGATCTGGTCGAGGTCACGGCGCGATCTGAGGGGGCGACACAGGCGCATGAGATGCTGAAACAGCGTCTTGCGGATTTGACCTATGCCGATAAGGCTGCCCGCGAGGCTCGTCGCGCGGCAGATCTGCGCGTGACGGAAACCAGTCGCGCGCTCAGCCGGGTCGAGGCGGATCGCAACATCGCCGAGGGCAAGGTGGAATCTCTGCGTCTTGCCGTTGTGCGCCATGACGAAGAGGCGATGCAGGCCCGCACTGCCACGAAAGAGGCCGAGGCGGGCGTTTTGGGGCTGGAGGACCTGACCTCTGCCCGTGCTGCTGTGGATGCCGTCAAACAGACCGTCGAGGCCGCGCGGATGACGATGATGACACGCCGTGCCAGCTATGACGAAATGAAACATGCCGAAGCCGCGCGCAAGAAGCGGTTGCAAAGCGTGACGGGCGAAATTGAAAACTGGCGTCGTCGTCTGGACACCGCTGACAAACGGATCGCAGAACTGGCAGACCGGAAACAGGCCGCCGAGGATGATCTGGACATTGCGTCAGAGGTGCCCGTGCAGATCGCCAGCCAGCGCGACAGGTTGTCGGGTTCAATTGACGAGGCCGAAACCCGTCGCAAGGCTGGTGGCGATGCCCTGAGTTTGGCTGAGACTGCCCTGCGAGAGGCGATTATCGCCGAACGTGATGCGGAACGCGCGGCGGGACAGGCCCGCGAGGCCCGCGCCGCCGCTGAGGCGCGCAGCGAGGCGACGCGGGATGCGGTACAGGCCGCCGCGGAACGCATCTACGAGGCGCTGGATATCGCGCCCTCCAAGCTGCTGGAGCAGTTGGATGTCGACGTCGACAACATGCCCTCTGCCGAGGCGATTGAGCAGCAGGTAAACAATTATAAACGCCAGCGCGACGCTTTGGGTGCCGTGAACCTGCGGGCCGAGGACGACGCCAAAAGCGTGCAGGAAGAACACGACCTCTTGATCCGGGAAAAGACCGATCTGGAATCTGCCATCGCCAAGTTGCGCACCGGCATCGCCAGCCTGAACCGCGAGGGGCGAGAGCGGTTGTTGACGGCATTCGAGCAGGTGAATTCCAACTTTTCCCTGCTGTTCACCCATTTGTTCGGTGGCGGCGAGGCCAAGCTGGTGCTGGTAGAGTCCGACGATCCGCTAGAGGCCGGGCTAGAGATCATGTGCCAGCCGCCGGGCAAGAAACTTGCCACCCTGTCGCTGCTGTCAGGGGGCGAACAGACCCTGACCGCGCTGGCGCTGATCTTTGGCGTGTTTTTGGCCAATCCCGCGCCGATCTGTGTGCTGGACGAGGTGGACGCCCCGCTGGATGACGCAAACGTAACGCGCTTTTGTGATCTGCTGGACGAGATGACACGTCGCACTGAAACCCGCTTTCTTGTGATCACTCACCATGCGGTGACGATGGCGCGGATGGACCGCCTGTTCGGTGTCACCATGGGCGAGCAGGGGGTCAGTCAGCTGGTCTCTGTCGATCTCACAAAAGCCGAGCAACTGGTCGCATGATCCGCAATCTCGCAAGCGTGACCACGCGACGTCCCCATATTTGATACCAAGGGTTAAACGGTCCCGGAGGTCCCATGCGAAAATTGACGCTCAGTCTTATACTTCTGGCCAGTTCTGCCAACGCGCAGGAAGGGTTTCGAGAGACGGATATCAGGCTGTCAAAGCCAGAATTGACAACCTACCTGTCCGGGCAGGTTCTGTCTTTTTACAATGACGGGATTTCGATCTACCAAAGCGACGGCCAGTTTACCTATCAATACAGCGCGGATGGCAACAAGGTGCCCGGCACTTATGAAGTCATGGACGACAGCAGCGTGTGTACCGTTTTTGCCAATGGATTCGAACGCTGCGATTATGTGGTACAGGCCGGGGCGCGCTATGTCTTGATTGTCGAAAATGGCGACCGTTACCCGGTCAAGACGCGGGACGCGATAGAATAAGGGCGAGCCAGACTGCGTCCGTCACTCGCCCTTGATCTGGTCTACAGCTTGTTCAGCAGCTCGCGCGTGGGCCATGCATCGGCGGGCAGGCCAAGGCGCTGCTGCTCTGCCTGCACGGCGGCGCGGGTGCCAGCGCCAAGGATTCCGTCGATATTGCCGACATCATGCCCGCGATTTGCAAGCTTTGTCTGCAAGGCCTTCATCTGCGAATCGCTTAGCCCCGGATCGGGATTGCCCGCGTCGTAGACAGGCGCACCTTGCAGACGGGTGGCGAAATAGGCGGCTGTGGCAACGTAGACAAAGCTTTGGTTCCAGTCGAACAGCATGTTGTAGTTGGGGTAGGCCATAAAGGCAGGACCCTTGCGCCCCATCGGCAACAGGATCGAGCCGCGCAGGTTCGGCCCCTCGAATTTGCCAGAGCGGGCCTTGACGCCCAAAGCGGCCCATTCGCTGACAGATTTGGTATGGGTCATGCCGGTGTCTTGCCATGGCAGGTTGGACGGCACGACGATTTCCTGCATCCACGGCTCGCCCGCGCGCCAGCCAAACCCTTTTAGCATATTGGCCCCGGAAAACAGCGCATCCGGCACAGAAGTTTTCAGGGTCACATGGCCATCGCCATCGCCGTCATAACCGCGTTCCAGAATGTCCTTGGGCAGCATCTGGACCATGCCGATCTCTCCGGCCCATGCCCCTGTGGTGGTCGTCTCGAAATCGTCGTTTTGGTACAGCTTCAGCGCTGCGAAAATCTGAGGCTGGAACAAATGCGGGCGGCGGCAGTCGTGGCTGAGCGTCATAAGCGCATCAAGCGTGTTGATGTCACCCTGACCCGCGCCATAATCGGTTTCGAACGCCCAGAACGCCAAAAGAATCCCGCGCGGAACGCCCAGTTTGCGTTCTATATCGCTAAACACACGGTCATATTTCTTAGAGTTCTTGCGCCCGAGATCTATCCGGTATTGGGCGATCAATTTACGGGTGAAAGAGATGAAATCAGTTTTGAAAATGCCCTGACGGCGGTCGGCGTTGATCACGGTCTGGCTGTAATCGGCAGCGGCAAAAAACCGATCCACATCGCGCCCGGAAAAGCCCTGATTGGCAGCTTCGGCCTTCATCTTATTGACAAAACTGTTGAATTGCCCGCCGCATTGGACATAGACCTTGCCCTCTGCCAAAGCGAAGCTGGCAGACAAAAGCAGTGCCGCGGCGGAAAGAATGATACGCATGGGAACCCTCACCTAATTTTTGCAAAGGCTATCAGGCCGCAGGATTCAAGCAACAGAGATCAGGATCACAATTCCGAAAATCGCGCCCCAAACCCGCCAAAGCACGCGCACGGCCGCATCGATGTCATCTGGTCCTGCGTCTTTGCGTCCCATCGGATGGACGAATGGGAAGTCCTGCATTTTGCCGGAATAGCTGCGGGGGCCGGACAGAGAGATATCCAGAACGCGGGACATCGCTGCCTCTGGCCAGCCTGCGTTGGGGGAACGATGCAGTTTGGCGTCTGCGATGATGTCACGCCAAAGGGCGAGTTGGCCATGAGTGAGGGCGATCAACAAGGCGGTCAGACGGGCAGGGATCCAGTTGAGCAGATCGTCAAAGCGGGCAGAGGCCCAGCCAAAGTCTTTGTGACGTTCGGTGCGATAGCCGATCATGCTGTCGGCAGTATTGGTGATTTTATACAGCATAATTCCGGGCAGCCCGCCGATCAGGAACCAGAAGGCCGGGGCGACGACCCCGTCAGACAGGTTCTCGGCGGCACTTTCGATGGCACCTCGGGCAATGTCGGGTGGTTGCATATGGGTCGTATCGCGCCCGACGATTTGCGCGACGGCGTGACTTGCGTCGCCAGTTGACAGGCGCAGCGCATCCGCGACGGCACGCACATGGGCGGCAAGGCTGTTCTGGGCCAGAAGGATGGCTGCGAGGATCAGTTCAATGATCCAGCCAAGAGGCAGGGCGGTGATGAAAAGGCCAAGAGCAATCGCTGCGGTGCAGAGGGCAATCAGGCAAGCGATGCCTTTGAGTTTTATGTTGGGCCCTTGGTTGAAGCGCGTGTCGCACCAGCCAATGACACGCCCCATCAGCACCGCGGGATGGGGCGCGCGGGACCAGAGCCAGCGGGGCTCGCCGAGGGCAGCATCAAGCAATAGGGCGCAGGCGAGGATGAGGGCGTTGGTCATGATAGTGATCTTTGGTCCGTCGGTCTGGCGCTCGCCGCAAGCGGCATCGCCCCACCCGCCATCCCGCAAGCTCTCACAGCGCGGCCTCGAGTTGGGACCAGCGGTCTGGGTGGGGCAGGCCAAGGCGCAACCAGTTCTGCGAATAGGGAAAGATGCGGGACCAGATATGGTGCCCGGCAAGTCTGTCCTGCCAAGCCTGCGCATCATCGACGTGGTACAGGCGAAACAAGGGGGTGCCGCCGACCAGATTGGTGTGTTTCGTCATCAATTCATCCAGACGCGCGGCGTCTTTGATCAGTCGCACACGGGTGTTTTGTGCCCAGTCGGGATCGGTTAAGGCCGCATGGCCGATGTCCAGCGCTGGCCCGGAGACAGGCCAAGGACCAAGCATCTCTGCCAGTCGCGCGATCAGCTTTGGATCGCCAATCGCAAATCCCAGACGCAACCCCGCAAGCCCCCAGAATTTGCCAAAGCTTTTGAGCACGATCACACCGGGGCGCGCGGCCCGCGCTATATGGCTGGCATCCGGCATGACGTCGCAAAAGCTTTCGTCGATGATCAGCATGTCGGTTGGGTTGTGGTCGTTCCCATCCCAGCAGGTTCCATCCGGGTTGTTGGGATGTACGATAACGCGGGCGGTGTGCCTGATTTCCGAAAGGGTCCAGTTGGCATTTTGAAAGGCGGCGGCGTGTTCGTTGTAGGTCGGCCTGTCGATCCTGACGTGCCCGCTGGTGACCAAAGCCGGGATCCGCGCAATCAGCGCCGAGGCCCCTGGCGCCGCGAGCACTGCGGCCTCTTCGGGCACGTTCCAGAACCGTCGGGCAGCCTGATCAAGGCGGGTTTGGGCGCTTTTGTCGGGCAGTGCGGTCCAGGATTCGGGGGTGATTCCCGTGATCGGGTAGGACAGAGGGTTAATGCCCGTCGACATATCGATCCAGTCGGTCCGCGCGCCACCAAAGCGGGCAATTGCAGTGTCCAGACCGCCTCCGTGGTCTCTTTTTGTGAGGGTGGTCATTCTTTGGGCAGTGGTGGGTGGCGGGTGATGAAATGGCCTTTGACGCCCTGCGGCCACTGGCGATAGGGCACTTGTCCGCTGTCGCTTTGCGCGTGCAGGGTTCCATAGCCGATGATCGCCTCTGCCGCCTCATCGGTCGGTTCAAATTTTCCCAATGTATACGATAGTTTACCCTCTGATTGTATGGCCACGTTACAGCCATGTGTGCATCCCATAAGACAGGACACACGGCGTGTTTTTACGGGGCTGGATTGGAGGACTTGCGCCTCTATGCGGTGCGCCAGACGCTCTCCATCGGTCATGCCCATGTCGCCGTTTTCCCAGCCTTCGCGTTTGCAGGTGTCGCAGATTGTGATCCAGGTGGTCATTGCTCGCTCCATTCGTTGGCCTGTATCAATCTTATTCGACATAAATGCGCAAGATCTCGCTTTCAGTCCTGAATGTGACGTTCACGTTAACCTCTTGTTAGGGCTTTGAGAGGATTTTACTTGTGAAGGGGTCGTTACTTCCGGAGCCATATGGGGTGGGTCCGGTCCCGGAGGCAAAAATGAGAGTGCTCATCGTAGAAAGCAAGCCAGAGCTGTCTTTGCTCTGGGCGAGCCATTTGAGTCGTCAGGGTGCGCAGGTCACCCGGGCAGACAGCGAGACTGAGGCGATAGATATCCTGCGATCAAACGAAATTGACATGATCATTCTGGATCTGGTGTTGAGCAATAGCAGTGCGATTGCTGTCGCGGATTACGCCAGCTACCGCCTGCCCGAGGCGCGGGTGATCTTTGTCACCAACACCTCGTTTTTTTCGGATGGGTCGATTTTTCAACACATTCCAAACGCCTGCGCTTTTCTGCCAACGGCCACCTCACCAGAGGATCTGGCCGCGTTGGTGGACCACTACAGCGCGGCCTAGCCCCGGTTATGCGGTGCGTCGAAATCGAGCACCGGATTGATCGGGATAATGCGCTGCGGGTTCAGGGTCTCGTGGCTATAGTGATAATGGCGCACGATATGGTCCAGATTGACCGTATCGGCGACACCAGGCCATTGGTATAGCTCGCGGGTATAGGCCCATAGATTGGGATAATCGATGATCCGGCGACGATTGCATTTGAAATGCAGGTGATAGACGCTGTCGAACCGCAACAGCGTCACAAACAGGCGCCAGTCGGCCTCTGTTATCGTGTTGCCCATCAGGTAGCGATTTTCGGACAGATGCGCCTCTAGCCAGTCGAGTGTGTCGAACAGGGGATACACGGCCTCTTCATAGCTGGCCTGTGTTGAGGCAAAGCCGGATTTATAGACGCCATTGTTCAGCGTGTCGTAGATCCGGTCGTTGATCGGCTCTATGGCGGTGTGCAGGTCCTTGGGCCAGTAGTCATCCGTATTTCCCGTGATGCCGTTAAAGGCGGAATTGAACATGCGGATGATTTCAGAGGATTCGTTGGACACGATCGTTTGTCGCTCTTTGTCCCAGAGAATAGGGACCGTGACCCGCCCGGACACCTTTGGGTCGGCCTTGATATAGATGTCCCGAGCAAAGGGCAGACCGTATAACGTGTCGCCCGTGGCCCCATCAAAACTGTCATCAAATGACCAGCCATCGTCAAGCATATCGGGATGCACGACCGAGGTTGAGATATGATCCTCCAGGCCCTTGAGCGCGCGAAAGATCAGCGTTCGATGGGCCCATGGACAGGCAAACGAAACATAAAGGTGATACCGCCCGCTTTGCGCTTGGAACCCGTCGCTGCCACTTGGCCCTGCCGTTCCGTCTGCGGTGATCCAGTTGCGAAAGCTGGATGTCCAGCGGATAAACCTGCCGCCCTTGTTTGTTTTGCCAAGCGGCTGCACTTGCCAAACGCCGTCTACCAATTGTCCCATGCTGTCCTCCTGTTCGACCCAATACTTAACGTCGCACAGAAGTCTGACCACCCCATCCAAGGGCGCAGCGCCCGTGCATCACCGCACCCAACGTGTCGTCCGGCGCGTCGCCTTGTCTCGCCAGCGTGCCGCGTTTGCGATTGCGAGCGTGGCGGGGTGGGCCTATACCGCAGGAGACGAAGCCCCGTCCGGGGCCGGAGAGGTGTGCGGCTTGGTGCTGACCCAAAACGGGGGCCAAAGGCTGGATCGTCAGGGCTGTGCGCAGCATCATTCCCCTTTCCGAAAAAGTGAAATGTAAAGGGGGTGCCCGATGAGACTGACTGTCATTTTTGCCACGCTTTTGGGGTTCGTATCGGGCGTTATGCCCGCTCTGGCCCATACCGGTCACGTTGCCGAGGCGGCGGGGCACAACCACTGGATTGGATTGGCCGCGGCAGGTATCGCGATTGCGGTTGCCGTCTGGGGGATGACCAAGGCAAAGTCGAAGGACACCGTTAAAGAAGACGACCCAGAGGCCTCTGACGAACAGGCTGACGACGAATTGCAAGAGGCCTGATGGCATGACCAAAACCGGTGTGATGATTTGTGGCCATGGCTCACGCAGTCAGGCGGCTGTCGATGAGTTTGCGGTGCTGGCGGAAAAACTGCCCGCCTATTTGCCTGACGACTGGATGATTGATTACGGCTATCTGGAGTTCGCCAATCCGGTGATCCGCGACGGTCTGGACCGTCTGCGAGAGGCGGGCTGTGATCGTATACTCGCGGTGCCGGGGATGCTGTTTGCCGCGATGCACGCCAAGAACGACATCCCGACCGTTCTGAACACCTATGCCGCCAGACATGGGATCGACGTGCTTTATGGGCGCGAGCTGGGCGTGGACCCCAAGATGATCGCCGCCGCTGGCGCGCGCATCAAAGAGGCGGTGGATCGCGCGAATGTAAAGCTGGGCGAGATGCCTCTGCACGAGACCTGTCTTGTGGTGATCGGTCGCGGGGCCTCTGATCCGGATGCGAACGGCAACGTCGCCAAGATCGCCCGGATGCTGCAAGAGGGCATGGGGTTCGGTTGGTGCGATGTCGGCTATTCCGGTGTGACCTTTCCGCTGGTGGAACCCTGCCTGCAACATGTGGCAAAACTCGGGTATAAGCGGGTCATCGTTTTCCCCTATTTCCTGTTCACTGGCATCCTGATCGACCGCATCTATGGCTTTACCGACCGGGTCGCGGCAGAGCATTCAGAGATCGAGTTCGTCAAGGCCGGCTATCTCAACGACCATCCCAAGGTGCTGGAAACCTTTGCCGAGCGCGTCATCGAACAGACCAGCGCCACGCCGCCACCCAACTGTGGCACCTGCCAGTATCGCACGCAGGTCCTGTCCATCGAGGGTGAAGGCGCGCGACAGGTGACGCCGGAACAGCGCGCGACGCTGGCGGCGGAAAAAGGCAAAGGCCATCCCGCGTTCAGTGACGTGCCCCCGCCGACCTGTGTTCTGTGCAAATACCGCACGCAGGTTCTGGGCTTTGAATCAGAGGTCGGCGCGGTGCAGGAAAGCCATCACCACCATGTCGAGGGACAAGGGGCCAGCGCGCCGGGGTCGAACGTGGCCGATTGTAAGTTGTGCGATACTTTTTGCACCGGGCTGTGTCGTCTGCAGGCGCAGGATGCGCATGACCATCATCATCACCATGATCACACGCATGATCACGACCACCACCACGCGCCTTACCCCCATGCGAAACACCCCCATGGGCCGGAAAGCGCACGCCGGAAATGACCGCGATCTTCAACACGCATGTGATCGTCGACTGGTCTGCGCGCTCTGTGCCTAGCCCGAAACGGCCAAGCAAAGACGCGATCTGGTTTGCCGTCGTGCGGGACGGTGCGCCGTCAGGGCCAGTCTATTGTCGCACAAGGGACAGCGCGCTGACCGAATTGGCGGATCTGCTGGCTGACGAGGTGGCGCAGAACCGCCGCGTGTTGATCGGCTTTGACTTTCCCTTCGGCTATCCGGCGGGTGTGGCCAAACGGATTTGCGGATCAGACCGCGCTTTGGATCTGTGGCAGTGGTTCGCGGATGCGGTGACGGATGGCCCGGACAACCAATCCAACCGCTTTGACATTGCCGCGCAGATCAACCGTCTTTATGACGGTATCGGTCCGTTTTGGGGGCGGCCCGAAACGTGGGACGTCCCCGACGTGCCCCCCCGCGCCTCAACGCGATGCGGTGCTGATCACCCGCCCGAACATCGTCTGGCTGACGCGCGCGCCAAGGGGGCCAAGACGGTTTGGCAACTGGCCTATGCGGGCTCTGTCGGGTCTCAGGTGATCCTTGGATTGCCCGCGTTGCAGCGCCTGCGCAGTGATCCACGTCTTGCGGATTTCGTCGCCGTTTGGCCCTTTCAAACAGGTCTCGAATGCCCTCACGCGTCGGTGGTCTTCGCCGAAATCTACCCCTCGCTCTTGCAGCCTCAGGCGCATGCGGCGCGTCAGCAGGATGAAGTTCTCGACAGTGCGCAGGTGCGTGTCAATGCCACGGCTTTTGCCCGTCTTGATCGCAGCGGTGGTCTGGCGTCCCTGTTCGCCGGGATCGACGGTCTTAGCGCAGAGGAACGCCGCATCATCGAGCGCGAAGAGGCGTGGATCCTTGGCCTTGGCCACGAGACCGCGCTGCAACACGCCGCGATGGAGCCCGCATGAGACCCTATCTGCGCGACCCCGCCGCCATCTACGCCGAAAGCTTTGCCACCGTGGCCCGCGAGGCGCGGCTTGATCGGTTTGACCCCGCCATGGCGCAGCTTGCCACGCGGGTGATCCACAGTTGCGGCATGATCGAGGTCGCGGATCGTCTTGCCTTTTCGCCCAATGTGACCAGTGTCGCGCGGGACGCTCTGGTCAACGGTGCGCCGATCCTGTGTGACTGCGAGATGGTCGCCGCAGGCATCATCCGCCGCTATCTGCCTGCCGAAAACCGTGTGCTGGTGACCCTGAATGATCCCCGCACGCCGGGTCTTGCCAAGGATCTTAACACCACACGCTCTGCCGCCGCTGTCGAGCTTTGGCGCGATCATATCGAAGGCGCTGTCGTTGTCATTGGCAATGCGCCGACCGCGTTGTTTCATCTGCTGGAACGTCTTGATGAAGGCTGGCCCAAACCTGCCGCCATCGTCGGGTTTCCCGTGGGGTTCGTGGGGGCCGCCGAAAGCAAGGCCGAACTGGCCACCAACCCGCGCGGCTGTGAATTCGTCGCTTTGCGCGGGCGTCGGGGTGGGTCCGCCATGGCCTCTGCCGCGCTGAATGCCCTTGCCGCAGGATTGCCGGAGATCACCACATGAGCACGCCTTGGCTGCATATCATCGGTATCGGAGAGGACGGCGTCGACGGCCTTGCCCCCGCGACACGCGCCGTTCTCGAGGCCGCAGAGATCATCATCGGCGGTGATCGCCATCACGAATTGTCGGGCAATATCACGGCGCAACGCGTTGCATGGCCTTCGCCCTTCAACGCGCTGATCGAGCAGCTGACCGGTTACAAAGGCAAACGTGTGGTCGTTTTGGCCACAGGTGATCCGCTTTGGTTTTCGGTCGGGGCGCGTATTGGCCGTGCCATCCCCGCGAAAGAGATCACCTTTCACCCGCAGATCTCGGCCTTTCAACTTGCCTCTGCCCGTATGGGCTGGTCCATCGCGGATGTGGAAACGCTGACGGTCCACGGTCGCCCGGTCGAGCAGATGATCGCCTTTATCCAGCCCGACCAGCGTCTGTTGATCCTGACGACCGGGGCCGAAACCCCCGCACAGATCGCGCGTTTTCTGACAGAGCGCGGCTTTGGCGCTTCGCCGATGACTGTGCTGGCAAGCATGGGCGGCGCGCAAGAGCAACGCTTTGACGGGCATGCGCAAAGTTGGGCGCATAAGGTCCCTGCCTTCAACACGCTGGCGGTCGAATGTCGCGCAGCACCCGATGCGGCCCTGCTGCCGCGTGTGCCGGGTCTGGCGGATGAATTGTTTCAAAGCGATGGCACGATGACCAAGCAAGAGGTCCGTGCGGTGACTTTGGCGAAACTCATGCCCATGCGTGGCGCGTTGCTGTGGGATATTGGCACGGGTTGCGGCTCTGTCGCGGTGGAATGGATGCGCGCGGCGCGATACGCCCGCGCCATCGGGATCGAACCGCGGGCGGATCGTCGGGCCATGGCTGCCGCGAATGCGCTGGCTCTGGGCGCGCCCAAGCTGGACCTGATCGCAGGAGAGGTGCCGGGTGCGCTTGACGGGCTGGAGCCGCCGGACGCGGTGTTTATCGGTGGCGGGCTGTCCCATGAGACGTTTGAGGCCGCTTGGATGGCCTTGCGCCCCTTGGGACGGTTGGTGGCCAACGCCGTGACGCTGGAAAGCGAAAGCATCCTGATAGCCCTGCACAAGGCCCATGGCGGGCAATTGGTAAAGCTGCAAGTGAACCGGGCTGAACCTGTAGGCGGCATGACAGGTTGGCGTCCGATGATGCCCGTAACCCAATGGAGCGTGGTGAAACGATGACGGGTACGCTGTATGGTGTTGGCCTCGGCCCTGGTGACCCTGACCTGATCACGCGCAAAGCAGCGCGGTTGATCGAGGGGGCAGAGGTTATCGCCTATCCGACCCTCGCGGGGGGTAGCAGTTTCGCGCGTGCCATCGCGGCGGATCTGATCCCAAGCGACGCGCGCGAGATCGTGATGGATGTGCCCATGACGGTCGAGCGCGCCCCGGCTCAGGCGGCCTATGACGAAGGCGCGGCGCAGATTGCGGTAGAACTGGACGCGGGGCGGGATGTGGTCTGCCTCTGCGAAGGGGACCCTTTTTTCTATGGCTCTTTCATGTATCTTCATGCGCGTCTTGCCACGCGCTACAGGGTCGAGGTTATTCCCGGCGTAACCTCTCTGACCGCCTGTGCCGCGCGGGCTGCCCTGCCGCTGGCCGCGCGCAATGAGCGGGTGACAATCCTGCCCGGCCCTTTGCCGGAGGCTGAGTTGATCGAACGCATCGGCGGGGCAGAAAGTGTCGCGATCCTCAAGGTCG